>NZ_VYKE01000058.1:0-33043 GCF_032424515.1 Pseudomonas sp. JV245A | reverse complement strand
ATCGCGAGCACGCTCGCTCCTGCAGTTCGCTTGGGGATCACCCCAAGCATAGTCAAACCATTACTTGATGGTCAGGGCTTCCAGTTTGCCGCTGTTGCCATACACATAAATCATGTCGCCCACCACCAGCGGACGAGCACGCAGGCCGTCGCTATCGATGCGCGTACGACCGACGAAGCGACCGTCAACCTGGCTCAGCAGGTGCAGGTAACCTTCCAGGTCGCCCACGGCCACGTAGCTGGAGAAGACTTCCGGTGCCGACAGTTGGCGGCGAGCCAGGGAGTCGTTGCTCCACAGCGCGGTAGTCGAACGCTCGTCCACGCCTTCCACGGTACCCGAGGACAGGCTGACATAAACGCTGCCGAACCCTTGGGCCACACCGGCGTAGCTGGAAGCATCACGCTGCCACAGCGGACGGCCACTCTCCAGGTCCAGGGCAACCACACGCCCCTGGTAGCTGGCAACGTACAGGGTGCCACCGGACAGCAGCAGGCCACCGTCGATGTCCACGACCCGATCCAGTTCGGAACGGCCTTGTGGAATGGCTACACGCTGCTCCCACACCGGCACGCCGTTGCGAATATCCAGCGCGACCACCTTGCCGGTGGAAAGACCGGCCAGGGCCAGACGGTTGGTCGCCAACGGCGCACTGGTGCCCCGCAGGGTCAACACCGCTGGAGTGCTGTCGTAGAGCCAGATCTGGTGACCGGTGCTGGCTTCAAGGCCAATCACGCGGTCGTCCTGAGTCTGCACCACCACCACGTCACCGTTGGTAGCTGGCGGAGCCAGCACTTCACTGGTCACACGGGCACGCCATTTCTCTTCACCGCTGGAGGCATCCAGGGCAACCACTTCGCCTTTCAGAGTGCCGATCATGACCAACCCATAACCCACGCCCACGGCGCCGGAAACAGGCAGTTCGAGATCTTTCTTCCATTTGACGTCGCCGTTCATGCGATCCATGGAAACCACCACGCCGGTCACGTCAGCGGCATAGATGGTGTCACCATCGATGGCTGGCACCAGCATGTTATAGGTTTCGCCCTGACCGTCACCGATCGAACGGCTCCACTGCTTCTGCAGGACCACTTCTTCTTTGAAGTCGACCAGTTCCGCCGGTGGCAGTTCTTTCTTGCTGTTGCTGCTGCAACCCGCGGCCAACAAGGCCAGAGCCAGCAATGCTGCATGTTTCCAACGGATCACGTCATGCATCCCCTTTGGCCAGGTCGTCCAGCTTGATTTGTAGGCCACCGACTGCCGCTTCATCCGAGAGCGCCGCCTTGGCTTTTTGGTATGCCGCATGGGCTTCGTCCACACGGCCCAGCTGGACCAGCAGATCGCCCTTGAGTTCTTCACGAGTCGCCAGGAATGCCTTGTCGGCATCGCCGTCGAGCAGCTTCAGAGCCTCGTCGGCCTTGTTCTGCGCCGCCAGTACCTGTGCCAGGCGCTGACGCGCCACTTCACCCAGGGTCGGGTTGGCGGGCTTGTCGGCCACGGCCTTGAGCTGTGCCGCTGCATCGTCCAGCTTGCCGGTGTCTACTGCCACCTTGGCCACGAACAGGTTGCCGTACTGCGCGTAGGCAGTACCGCCGAACTCGCTGTTGAGCTTGCCCGCCAGGTCCGTAACACGAGCCGCATCCGGCTTGCCATCCGGCGTCAGGGTAGTTTCCAGCAGTTGCTGATAGAGCACCGAAGCGCCTTGCGACTGATTGTTCTGATACTTGTGCCAGGCTTGCCAGCCGAACACGATAACCAGGGCCAGCAGGCCGCCAGTCACCAGGGGTTTGCCGTTACGCTGCCACCAGTCTTTCAATTCCGCCAGCTGTTCATCTTCGGTACTCGACACCCCAATACTCCTTATTCGCTAAATCGGCTGTTTGACAGCTTCAACCCTGCACGACGCAGGTGGCCAGGTGCGCAGCGAGTGCATCCCAGGCAATGCTTTGTTGTTCGCCCTGGCCACGCAGGGGTTTGAAACCTACCACTTGCTGGGCCAGTTCGTCGTCACCGAGGATCAGCGCATACAGCGCGCCGCTCTTGTCGGCCTTCTTGAATTGGCTCTTGAAGCTGCCAGCACCGGCATTGATCTGCAGACGCAGGTTCGGCAATTGATCGCGAACACGCTCGCTCAGCGCCAGAGCGGCCAGTTCGGCGGCCTCACCGAAGGCGCAGAGGTAAACGTCGACCTGGCGCGAGATCTCTTCCGGGACCTGCTCCAGGGTTTCCAGCAGCAGCACCAGACGCTCGATCCCCATGGCAAAGCCAACGCCCGAGGTAGGCTTGCCGCCCATCTGCTCCACCAGGCCATCGTAACGGCCACCGGCACAGACAGTGCCCTGGGCACCGAGCTTGTCGGTGACCCATTCGAAAACGGTCTTGCTGTAGTAATCCAGCCCGCGCACCAGCTTGGGGTTGATCACATAGGGGATACCCGCAGCATCCAGGCGGGCCTTGAGGCCTTCGAAGTGCACGCGGGACTCTTCGTCCAGGTAGTCGGCCAGCTTGGGCGCATCCACCAGCACGGCTTGAGTGTCCGGGTTCTTGGTATCCAGCACCCGCAGCGGGTTGGTCTTCAGGCGGCGCTGGCTGTCTTCGTCCAGCTTGTCCATGCGCGCCGACAGGAACTCCACCAGCGCGTCGCGATAGCGCGCGCGCGCTTCGGCGGTACCCAGGCTGTTGAGTTCGAGCTTGACCGCATCACGGATGCCCAGCTCGCCCCACAGGCGCCAGGTCAGCACGATCAGTTCAGCATCGATGTCCGGCCCGTCGAGGTTGAATACCTCGCAACCGATCTGGTGGAACTGGCGATAACGGCCTTTCTGCGGGCGCTCGTGACGGAACATCGGGCCGATGTACCACAGCTTCTGCACCTGGCCACCGCCGGTAATGCCGTGCTCGAGCACCGCACGCACGCACGCCGCGGTGCCTTCCGGACGCAGGGTGAGGGAGTCGCCGTTGCGATCTTCGAAGGTGTACATCTCTTTTTCGACGATGTCGGTCACTTCACCGATGGAGCGCTTGAACAGCTCGGTGAACTCGACGATCGGCATGCGGATCTGCTTGTAACCGTAGTTATCCAGCAGGCGCGCCACAGTACCCTCGAAATAACGCCACAGGGGCGTCTGCTCGGGCAGGATGTCATTCATGCCACGAATGGCTTGCAGAGACTTGCTCACAAAAAATCCTTAAATACGTTCGGTTAGCCGCGAGCGATCAGCGCTGCGTCGGCCTCGACCTTTTCGGCCGCCTTCTGCCGGATCAGCTTTTCAAGCTCGTCCACCAGATTGTCATTGGTCAGTTTCTGTGCCGGCTTGCCATCGATGTAGATCAGGTTCGGTGTACCACCGGTCAGGCCGATGTGCGCCTCTTTGGCTTCACCCGGGCCGTTGACCACGCAACCGATCACTGCAACATCCAACGGCACCAACAGGTCTTCAAGCCGTCCTTCCAGTTCGTTCATGGTTTTCACCACATCGAAGTTCTGCCGCGAGCAGCTCGGGCAGGCGATGAAGTTGATGCCACGGGAACGCAGGTGCAGGGACTTGAGAATGTCGTAGCCGACCTTCACTTCCTCGACCGGGTCGGCCGCCAGCGAAATGCGAATGGTATCGCCAATTCCTTCGGCCAGCAGCATACCGAGGCCGACGGCGGATTTCACTGTGCCTGAGCGCAAACCACCGGCTTCGGTGATCCCCAAGTGCAGGGGCTGGATGATTTCCTTGGCCAGCAGGCGGTAGGCCTCGACGGCCATGAACACGTCCGAGGCTTTCACGCTGACCTTGAAGTCCTTGAAATTCAGGCGTTCCAGGTGTTCTACGTGACGCAGCGCCGACTCCACCAATGCAGCCGGGGTCGGTTCGCCGTATTTTTTCTGCAGGTCTTTTTCCAGGGAACCGGCATTGACCCCGATACGGATCGGGATCCCGCGATCACGGGCAGCATCCACCACCGCGCGTACCCGGTCTTCACGACCGATATTGCCCGGGTTGATCCGCAGGCAATCGACGCCCAGTTCGGCCACACGCAGCGCGATCTTGTAGTCGAAGTGGATGTCGGCCACCAGCGGTACCTTGACCTGCTGCTTGATCCGGCCGAACGCCTCGGCGGCGTCCATGTCCGGCACCGAAACCCGCACGATATCGACACCGGCGGCTTCCAGGCGGTTGATCTGGGCGACGGTTGCGGCCACGTCGTTGGTGTCGCTGTTGGTCATGCTCTGCACCGCAATCGGGGCATCGCCTCCGACCGGTACCGAGCCGACCCAGATCTTGCGGGATTCGCGACGCTTGATTGGAGATTCGCCGTGCATGACTTATTGACCTAACTTCAGGCGAGCAGTCTCGCCACTGGTGAACGGGGCGATATCCACCGCCTGACCGTTGTAAGTGATTTGTGCGCCACGGGCATAGCCCAGACGTACGGCAAAAGGCGGCTTGCCGCTGACATCGACATTTTCACCCTTGCGCTTGAGGGCGCTGAGCAGAACCTTGCCGTTGGCATCGATGACCTGGGCCCAGCAGTCGGCGCTGAACTGGATCTGTACCTGGCCCGCGCCTGCAACTGCAGTTGCCGCAGCGCTGCCCGGTGCAACCGCAGCAGCAGGCGCGGTCGGCGTGACAGGCGCTTGCGCCACGGCAGCCGGTGCGACAGGCGCCGGAGCCGGCGCGTTGTGCACGGGAGCTGCGGGGACGGACGCAGTGGCAGCCGGCGCCGGAGCGGTCGAAACGGCTGGGGCGGCAGGAGTCTCGCTCGCTGCCTGGCCTTCGCTTTGAGCGGCGTTGTCCAGCGCCTCGCTCTGCCCCTCGGCAACCGCCTGGTCTTCGGGCTCGTCGATAGGATGAATCTGGGTAGTGCCGTCGGCGCCTTCGACCTCGACATGCTCGGGGCTCAGGGAGACCGGCTCCTTGCCGCGCTGGGAGGACTGATCCTGCCACCAGATGAAACCGCCACCAACCACCGCCACCAGCAGCAGCAAACTGACAATGCGCAAGATAGTGTGGGAAACCCGCACCGGCTCTTCGATGCGTCCCAGGGCATGGACGCTGCTGCCCTGGGAGTCGGTACCGGTGTATTGATCGAACTCCTGGACCAGTACCGCCTGATCCATGCCCAGCAATTTGGCATAGGCACGAATATAGCCACGGGCGAAAGTGTGCCCCGGCAGCTTGTCGAAGGCGCCAGCTTCCAGGTTGCTCAGGGAGCTCACGGTGAGGTTGAGCTTGTGGGCCACTTCGGCCAGCGACCAACCATTGCTTTCGCGGGCCTGACGCAGGGTCTCACCGGGGTTTACGCGAGTCACTGCTTGAACTTCGGGATGGGCCGCTTTCATCATTGCTCCGACAGGTATTGCTGATATTCCGGCGTACCGGGATAAAGTCGTTTTAGTTGCAGACCGTAACTGGCGGCCTTGTCGCGATCTTCGAACACCGTTGCCAGCCGAACGCCGAGCAATAGACTACGTGCATTTTGCTCGCCGAGCAGGCTAAAACGATCGTAATAGTCGCGCGCGGGCACATAATGCCTGTCTTCGTAAGACAACTCAGCCATTTCCAGCAATGCACGGGGCTGTTGATGATTGAGACGCAAGGCCTTTTCCAGCTGCAGCTGGGCCAGATCACGCTGGCCGAGCCTTGAAGCGGTCATGCCGAGGTTTTCAAACACTCGGGAACGTTCGGGGTACAGAGTATCAGCAGCGGCTTGCTCGAAGCGCTGATAAGCCTCTTTGTAACGTTTTTCCTGGAACAGAAAGCTGCCGTAGTTATTGAGGATCCGGGCACTGTCCGGACGCGCCGCCAGGGCCTGGCGAAAATGCTCGTCGGCCAGGGCCGGTTCCATCTCGGCCTGGAACACCAGTGCAAGGGCAGCATTGGCGTCGGCATCGGCGGGGGCCAGTTCCAGGGCTTTCTTCAGTGGCACCTTGGCCCGCTCGCTCATGCCCTGCTGCAAGTAGCCCAGGCCCAACTGCACATAGGCCTCGCGCGCCTCGTCGCGCCCCTTGCTGGTGTTCATCGGGTTGGAATCACCCGACAGAACACAGCCAGCACACAGGCTGGCAACAAGCAGGAGCAGCGCAAAGCGCAGGGCCATGGAGATCCTCTCTCAGGTACGGGTTGCGGCGCTTTGCGGCATATCGGCATCGGCGCTCAATTCACGCACGGCGATATAGCGTTCGCTACGACGGGTGCGGTCCAGCACCTGCCCGACCAACTGACCGCAGGCGGCATCGATGTCTTCACCACGCGTGGTGCGCACGGTGACGTTGAAACCGGCGTGATGCAGCTGGTCCTGGAAGCGACGAATGGCATTGTTGCTCGGACGCTCGTACCCGGAATGCGGGAACGGGTTGAACGGGATCAGGTTGATCTTGCACGGTACATCCTTGAGCAGCTCGATCATCTCCACCGCGTGCTCAAGCTTGTCGTTGACGTCTTTGAGCAGGGTGTACTCGATGGTCAGCACACGCTTCTCACCCAGGGCCGACATGTAGCGCTGGCAGGACTCGAGCAGCATCTTCAGCGGGTACTTCTTGTTGATCGGTACCAGCTGGTTGCGCAGCGCATCATTGGGTGCGTGCAGAGACAACGCCAGCGAGACGTCGATGTGCTTGGCCAGCTCATCGATCATCGGCACCACGCCGGAGGTCGACAGGGTCACCCGGCGCTTGGAGATGCCGTAGCCCAGGTCGTCCATCATCAGGTGCATGGCAGCGATGACGTTGTCGAAGTTCAGCAGCGGCTCACCCATGCCCATCATCACCACGTTGGTGATGGCACGGTCGACGGTCGCCGGGACGCTGCCAAAGGATTTGTTGGCAATCCACACCTGGCCGATGACTTCGGCGGCGGTGAGGTTGCTGTTGAAGCCTTGCTTGCCGGTGGAGCAGAAACTGCAATCCAGGGCACAGCCCGCCTGGGACGAAACGCACAGAGTGCCGCGCTTGCCCTGGGGAATGTAGACGGTCTCGACGCAGCTGCCGGACGCCACGCGCACCACCCATTTACGGGTGCCGTCGCTGGAGATGTCCTCGCTGACCACTTCCGGACCGCGAATCTCGGCAACAGCCTTGAGCTTTTCGCGCAAGGCCTTGCCGACATTCGTCATGGCGTCGAAATCATCGACGCCAAAGTGGTGAATCCATTTCATCACCTGACCGGCACGGAAACGCTTCTCCCCGATTGAGTCGAAGAATTTCTCCATTTCCGGTTGAGTAAGCCCCAACAGGTTAGTTTTGCCGATCGATGCAGTCATGGTTTCACCTCTCACGCGCAAGCCTTACTCAACGAGCGGTTACTTCAGTAGCTGCGAAGAAGTAAGCGATTTCGCGAGCAGCGGCAGCTTCGGAGTCCGAACCGTGAACGGCGTTGGCGTCGATGGACTCGGCGAAGTCAGCACGGATGGTGCCGGCAGCAGCTTCTTTAGGGTTGGTAGCGCCCATCAGCTCACGGTTGCGAACGATGGCGTTTTCGCCTTCCAGAACCTGAACAACAACCGGGCCGGAAGTCATGAAGGCAACCAGTTCGCCGAAGAAGCCACGCTCGCTGTGCTCAGCGTAGAAGCCTTCAGCTTCAGCCTTGGACAGTTGCTTCATTTTCGAAGCTACAACGCGCAGGCCGGCTTCTTCAAAACGGGAAACGATCTTGCCGATAACGTTTTTTGCAACAGCGTCAGGCTTGATGATGGAGAAAGTACGTTGAACAGCCATGGTGTAACTCCAGAAACGGTGATTAAAGCGAAAAATTAAACCCGCGAATTATACGCGGGTTTATAGGGATTGCCTAACTGCGTAGCCCGCGGATTCAGTCAGCTTCGTCGATCCAGGCGGCCTGAATTGCTTCAAGAACCTTCTCGCCTCCGCGAGCCGGATCGTCGCTGAACTCCGGCAGTGCCAGAACCCATTGGTGCAGATCGACAAAGTTCACATAACGCGGATCCACATCCGGCTTGGACTCAGCCAGTTGGATCGCGATTTCCAGTACATCAACCCACTTGAGGCTCATGCCAGTTCCTTGAAATCAGTGCGGCGCTTCGGCTGCATGGTTGAGCGAGTATTTTGGAATTTCGACAGTCAGGTCTTCATCGCCGACGATGGCCTGGCAGGACAGGCGCGACTGCGCTTCCAGGCCCCAGGCCTTGTCCAGCAGGTCTTCTTCCAGCTCGTCAGCCTCGTTCAGCGAGTCGAAGCCTTCACGAATGATGCAATGGCAGGTGGTGCAGGCACAGACGCCGCCACAGGCACTTTCGATCTCGATGTGGTTGTCATGCGCCACCTCGAGCACCGAGACGCCAGGCTCGACCTCTACAACCAGGCCGTCCGGACAGAACACGGCGTGTGGCAGAAAAATGATCTGCGGCATCAGTTATTCCTCGATTTCATTCAGGTTGCGCCCCGCCAGCGCGGCTTTCACCGTCGAATCCAGGCGTCGGGCAGCAAAGGCATCGGTCACTTGCGACAGACGCTTGGTCTGCTGCTCGATGGCATAACCATCGGTGCCACGCATCAATTCACTCAATTCCTGCATCTGCAGCTCGATAACCATGCGCTCTTCGGCGTCCAGCAGACGCTCGCCATCGGCGTCCAAGGCACCTTGCACCGCCTCGATCAGGCGCTGAGCATCAACCTGCTGCTCGCGCAGTACACGGGCCACCTTGTCGTCGCCGGCGTACTGGAAGGAATCCTTGAGCATCTTGGCGATCTCGCCGTCGGTCAGACCGTAGGATGGCTTGACCTGGATGCTGGCTTCGACGCCCGAACCCAGCTCTCGCGCAGAAACGCTGAGCAGGCCATCGGCGTCGACCTGGAAGGTCACGCGGATCTTCGCCGCACCGGCCACCATCGGTGGGATGCCGCGCAATTCGAAACGCGCCAGGGAGCGGCAGTCGCTGATCAGCTCGCGCTCGCCCTGCAGCACATGAACCATCATGGCCGTCTGGCCATCCTTGTAGGTGGTGAAGTCCTGGGCACGGGCAACCGGAATGGTGGTGTTGCGCGGAATCACCTTCTCCATCAGCCCGCCCATGGTTTCCAACCCCAGGGACAGCGGAATCACGTCCAGCAGCAGCAATTCGCCGCCTTCGCGCTTGTTGCCGGCCAAGGTATCGGCCTGGATCGCGGCCCCAATGGCCACCACTTGATCCGGATCGATCTCGGTCAACGGCTGGCGACCGAACATTTCAGCCACCGCCTCACGCACACGCGGCACACGAGTCGAACCGCCCACCATGACCACCGCCTGCACTTCATCCAATTCGACATTGGAATCGCGTACAGCACGACGACAGGCCTTGAGGCTGCGGGCAACCATCGGCTCGATCAGGGCGTCGAAGGCGTCGCGAGTCAGGGTGGCACGCCAATCGCCATACACCACTTCCACGGACGCGGCGCCGGTCAAGGCTTCCTTGGCCGCACAAGCGGCTTGCAACAGACTGCGCTGGGTACCCGGGTCGAGGTCGGCGGACAGGCCCGCGCCCTCGATGATCCAGCCGGCAATGGCGTGATCGAAGTCATCGCCGCCCAGGGCAGTATCGCCACCGGTAGCCAAGACTTCGAAGACGCCGCCGGTCAGGCGCAGAATGGAAATATCGAAGGTGCCGCCACCCAAGTCATAGATCGCCACCACGCCTTCGGCGTGCTGATCCAGACCATAAGCCACAGCCGCCGCGGTCGGCTCGTTGAGCAGGCGCAGCACATTCAGGCCGGCCAGCTTGGCCGCATCCTTGGTGGCTTGACGCTGGGCGTCGTCGAAATAGGCAGGAACGGTGATGACCGCACCTACCAGCTCGCCACCCAGGGCCGCCTCAGCACGCTGACGCAGCACCTTGAGCACTTCAGCCGATACCTCCACCGGGCTTTTCGGCCCCTGGATGGTCTCGATGAACGGCATGTGCGACTCGCCCTCGACGAAGCGATAGGGCAGTTGCTCACCCAGCTGCTTGACGTCGGACAGGCCACGCCCCATCAGGCGCTTGACCGAAAGCACGGTGTTCAAAGGGTCGGTAGGTGCAGCCAGGCGAGCAGACTCGCCCACCTCGACGCGGTCGGCGTGATAACGCACCGCGGACGGCAGAATCACCTGTCCCTGCGCGTCGGCCAGCGGCTCGGAAAGACCACTGCGCAAGGCAGCGACCAGCGAATTGGTAGTGCCCAAGTCGATCCCCACAGCCAGGCGACGCTGGTGCGGTTGAGGACTTTGGCCGGGTTCGGCGATCTGCAGTAGGGCCATGCTTATCTGGACTTATCTGTATATCAGGCGTGCGACCGGAGCGGCACTGGGTTAATCGTCGAGGCGCTCTTCTAACTGGCGCACTTCGTAGGTGAGCTTGTCGAGGAACTGCATGCGCCGCATCAGGCGCTCGGCCTGCTCGCGTTGCGCCGCATCATCCCAACAGGCTGCGAAGCTTTCATTCAGTTCATCCTGGGCTGTCTTGAGCCGACGCTTGAATGCCGCCACTCCGGCCAGGTCGGCGCTGCCCTGCAAATCCTCGAGCTCTTCGCGCCATTGCATCTGCTGCAGAAGAAACTCCGGATCATGCACCGTGACTTCCAGCGGCAACTCGCCGCCATTCAAAGCCAGCAGGTAACGGGCGCGCTTGGGCGGGCTCTTGAGGGTCTGGTAAGCCTCGTTGAGGCTTGCCGACTGCTCCAGGGCCAGGCGCTGCTCGCGCTCGGAAGCATCGGCAAAACGGTCTGGATGAACCCCACGCGCCAACTCACGGTAGCGCGCGGCCAACTGCTCGAGATCCAGGCGGAAGCTCGGTTGCAGCTCAAATAAAGCGAAATGACAAGGAGTACCCACGACAAGCCTCAGATGTTGAAGCTTTCGCCGCAGCCACACTCACCGCGCACGTTGGGGTTGTTGAACTTGAAGCCTTCGTTCAACCCTTCCTTGACGAAATCAAGTTCGGTGCCGTCCAGATAGGTCAGGCTTTTCGGATCGATGATCACTTTCTCGCCGTGACTCTCGAATACCTGATCGTCCTCGCCAATCTCGTCGACGAACTCCAGCACATAGGCAAGGCCGGAACAGCCCGTGGTGCGAACACCCAGACGAATCCCATCACCCTTGCCGCGCCCGTTGAGGGAGCGTCGCACGTGTTGAGCAGCCGCTTCTGTCATGCTGATAGCCATCGTGACTCCTTACTTGTCGCCAAATCTGTGAAAGCCGATCGGTCAGATCAGGCCTTTCTTCTGCTTGTAGTCGCGTACGGCGGCCTTGATGGCGTCTTCGGCGAGTACCGAGCAGTGAATCTTCACGGGAGGCAGGGCCAGCTCTTCAGCCAGCTGGGTGTTCTTGATGGTTTCGGCTTCATCCAGGGTCTTGCCCTTCATCCACTCAGTGGCCAGGGAGCTGGAAGCAATGGCGGAACCGCAGCCATAGGTCTTGAACTTGGCGTCTTCGATGATGCCCTGCTCATTGACCTTGATCTGCAGGCGCATCACGTCGCCGCAGGCAGGAGCGCCGACCATGCCGGTGCCGACATCCGGATCTTCCGCGTTCATCTTGCCGACGTTGCGCGGGTTCTCGTAGTGGTCGATGACCTTTTCGCTGTAAGCCATGATTCTTAATCCTCACTCATCAGAGAGTCGCTCTTGGGTTCTGCAAATCGCCGTTATCGGTACGCTCTACAGAACCCTGTGCGGCGACTTATATTCAGTGCGCCGCCCACTCGATCTTCGAGATATCGACGCCATCTTTGTACATGTCCCACAGCGGCGACAGAGCGCGCAGCTTGGTAACGGCTTCGCAGACTTTCTGCGCCGCGTAATCGATTTCTTCTTCAGTGGTGAAGCGGCCGAAGGTGAAGCGGATCGAACTGTGAGCCAGCTCGTCGTTGCGACCCAGGGCACGCAGCACGTAGGAAGGCTCCAGGGAGGCCGAAGTACAGGCCGAACCGGAAGACACTGCCAGGTCCTTGAGGGCCATGATCAGCGACTCGCCTTCAACGTAGTTGAAGCTCAGGTTCAGGTTGTGCGGTACGCGGGCAGTCATGCTGCCGTTGATGTACAGCTCTTCCAGGTGCTCGACCTGCTTGTAGAAGCGGTCGCTCAGGGCCTTGATGCGCAGGTTCTCGGCAGCCATGTCTTCCTTGGCCACGCGAAAGGCTTCGCCCATGCCGACGATCTGGTGAGTAGCCAGGGTGCCGGAACGCATGCCGCGTTCGTGACCACCGCCGTGCATGGTGGCTTCCAGGCGCACCCGCGGCTTGCGGCTGACGTACAGCGCGCCGATCCCTTTCGGGCCGTAGGTCTTGTGGGCGGAGAAGGACATCAGGTCGACCTTCAGGGCCTGCAGGTCGATGTCGACCTTGCCGGTGGACTGAGCGCCGTCGACGTGGAACAACACGCCCTTGGAGCGGGTCAGTTCGCCGATGGCAGCGATGTCGTTGATGGTGCCGATCTCGTTGTTCACATGCATGATCGAAACCAGGATGGTGTCGTCACGCAGGGCTGCTTCGACCATGGCCGGAGTGATGAGGCCGTCTTCGCCCGGCTCGATGTAGGTCACTTCGAAGCCTTCACGCTCGAGTTGGCGCATGGTGTCCAGGACAGCCTTGTGCTCGATCTTCGAGGTGATCAGGTGCTTGCCCTTGGTGTGGTAGAAATGCGCGACACCCTTGATTGCCAGGTTGTCGGATTCGGTAGCACCGGAAGTCCAGACGATTTCACGCGGGTCGGCGTTAACCAGGTCGGCCACTTGGCGACGGGCGTTTTCCACCGATTCTTCGGCTTTCCAGCCAAACACGTGGGAGCGGGACGCCGGGTTACCGAAGTTCCCGTCGACCAGCAGGCATTCACTCATTTTCTGCGCGACGCGCGGATCAACCGGGGTGGTCGCTGAGTAATCAAGGTAAATCGGCAATTTCATGGACTCTCTCCTAAATCAGGCTGGCTGGCGTGCCGCTAGCTCTTTGGCTGTCATTCGACGGCGGACGCTTCAATCTTGTCCAGGCGCGGCGCCTTGCCATTACAACGGCGCTGGTCCTGACGCTGGGCTACTTCTTGCACCTCACGGCGAGTGACAAGGTCAGCCAAGCTGATACCGCTTAGAAATTCGTGGATCTGCAGGCTCAGATCGCACCACAAGTGGTGCGTCAGGCAGGTGTCGCCGGCATGGCAATCACCCAGCCCCTGGCATTTGGTTGCATCGACCGATTCGTTCACCGCATCGATCACCTGGGCCACCTGGATCCCCTGCATGTCGCGGGACAGCTGATAGCCGCCACCAGGACCCCGGACGCTGGACACCAGATTGCTACGGCGCAATTTGGCGAAAAGCTGTTCGAGATAGGACAGGGAAATGCCTTGGCGCTCGGAGATATCGGCCAGGGAGACCGGGCCATGTTGCGCGTGCAACGCCAGATCAAGCATGGCGGTCACGGCGTATCGGCCTTTAGTAGTCAGTCGCATGGACAAGTACCACGGAGTTTCGGAATGGAGGCGAGTATGCAATACCCGAGTAATCAGGTCAACTATAAGACCAACTACTTTAGTCGGATTTACCCGCAAAAGAGCGCGCGAATCATAGCAAAGTCTGCGACGTAATGGCACAGCGCGATGGCAACAACTGACCCGCGGGTCGCTTATGGCCTCTCGGGGGCTTTTTCGCCGGCAAACCGGCTCCTGCAGGAGAAGCCGGTTTGCGGGGCATCAGCCGACCTGGCTGTCGCCCTTGCCCTTGACTTCAGCGAAGTCTTCTTCACGCAGGGCAGGCAAGTCCTTGGCGCAGTAGTCACTGCCCAGATCCTTCAGCGCGCCACACATCCCCTCCAGACGACCATCGACCGCTTGCAGGTGATCAAGCAACTGACCAATGGCCCGCGCCACGGGGTCAGGCATGTCTTCGCTGACGCCATAGGCATCGAAGCCGAGCTTTTCCGCCATGGCCTTGCGCTTGGCTTCCTGCTCATCATTGGATTTCATGATGATCCGCCCCGGAATCCCCACTACGGTCGCACCGGCCGGCACCGCCTTGGTCACCACGGCATTGGAACCAACCTTGGCCCCGGCCCCGACCGTGAACGGCCCCAGCACCTTGGCGCCAGCCCCCACCACCACACCATCTTCCAGGGTCGGGTGGCGCTTGCCTTTATTCCAACTGGTGCCACCCAGGGTCACCCCCTGGTAAAGCGTGACGTCATCACCGATCTCGGCGGTTTCGCCAATGACGATGCCCATTCCATGGTCAATAAAGAAGCGACGACCGACCTTGGCCCCCGGATGAATCTCGATCCCGGTCAGCCAGCGCCCGAAGTTCGAGACCAGCCGCGCCAGCCACTTCCAGCCCATCCCCCACAAGGCGCCGGACAGGCGATGGATCCAGATCGCATGCATCCCCGGGTAGCAGGTCAGCACCTCAAAGGCGTTGCGCGCAGCCGGGTCACGATGGAAAACACTTTGGATATCTTCACGCAGACGTTCGAACATCACTGATCCTTCCGCTTCTGTAGCTCCCCACGAGCCGCTTTCTGGGTTTCCGTGAGGATGCCTCGCAATATATTCATTTCCGCCCGGCTGACCGAGCTGCGACCGTACAACCGACGCAAGCGCGCCATCAAGTGTCGAGGTTTCTCCGGATCGAGGAAGTCGATGGCCACCAGAGTTTGCTGCAGGTGCTCGTAGAACCGCTCCAGCTCATCCATGGTTGCCAGCTCATCACTGCGCGGCGACGCCACCTCATCCTTCTCCACCTTGCTCGGCTGGCCCTGAGCTGCCAACCAGGACATGCGCACTTCATAGGTCAGCACTTGCACCGCCGTGGCCAGGTTCAACGAGCTGAACTCCGGATCCGACGGGATATGCACATGGAAATGACATCGCTGCAGTTCGTCATTGGTCAGGCCGGAATCTTCACGACCGAACACCAGAGCGATCTGCGCCCCCTGCCCGGCCTCCTCCACGACCTTGAGGCCCGACTCGCGGGGATCCAGCAGCGGCCAGGGAATGCGCCGATCACGAGCGCTGGTGCCGAACACCAGGGTGCAACCCGCCAGAGCATCCTCCAGCGTCGCCACCACCTGGGCATTTTCGAGAATATCGGTGGCACCAGAAGCCCGCGCATCCGCCTCATGGGACGGAAATACCCGCGGCTCCACCAGCACCAGCCGCGACAAGCCCATGTTCTTCATGGCACGCGCAGCCCCGCCGATATTGCCCGGATGACTGGTATTGACCAGGACGACACGAATGTTCTGCAGCAAGGGAGGCGCTCTCGGACACGGGAAGGGGGAGCAAATATTACAGAACAGGCTGCACCACCGCCTCAAAAATAACCATCTGCCAATTCCGCTGCCTTATTGAGAGCCCGTGACAGGAGCGGCCAATACCCGCTGACGAAATGCGCCACACAGCGGATCAATGCAATCAAAGCGAACGCCGACCTTCATCTGCAAAAGTTTTCTGCTAGAATGCTCGGCTTTCTTTAACAACCTTAGGTGACCTATCCATGCAGCCAATGCTGAATATCGCGCTGCGCGCCGCCCGCAGCGCCAGTGAATTGATTTTCCGCTCCATCGAGCGCCTGGATACCATCAAGGTCGACGAAAAAGACGCCAAAGACTACGTATCCGAAGTTGATCGCGCTGCCGAGCAGAAGATCATCGACGCGCTGCGCAAAGCCTACCCGACCCACGCCATCCTCGGCGAAGAAACCGGCCTGCACGCCGGCAGCGGCGAAGGCGAAGACTACCTGTGGATCATCGACCCACTGGACGGCACCACCAACTTCCTGCGTGGCATCCCGCACTTTGCCGTGAGCATCGCCTGCAAATACCGTGGCCGCCTGGAACACGCCGTGGTTCTGGACCCGGTTCGCCAGGAAGAATTCACCGCCAGCCGTGGCCGCGGTGCCCAGCTGAACGGTCGTCGCCTGCGGGTCAGCGGCCGCACCAGCCTGGACGGCGCCCTGCTGGGCACCGGCTTCCCCTTCCGTGACGACCAGATGGACAACCTGGACAACTACCTGGGCATGTTCCGCGCCCTGGTTGGCCAGACTGCAGGCATCCGTCGCGCTGGCGCAGCAAGCCTGGACCTGGCCTACGTCGCCGCCGGTCGCTTTGACGCCTTCTGGGAATCGGGCCTGTCCGAATGGGACATGGCAGCAGGCGCCCTGCTGATCCAGGAAGCCGGCGGCCTGGTGAGCGACTTCACCGGCGGTCACGACTTCCTGGAAAAAGGCCACGTCGTGGCCGGCAACACCAAATGCTTCAAGGCAGTCCTGACCGCCATCCAGCCGCACCTGCCGGCTTCGCTGAAGCGCTAAGCAGCAGCGACAAAAAAAGCACCCCAAGGGGTGCTTTTTTTATGCCCGCAATTGCCGTAGAAGCCTGTTTGCCGGCGAATGGGACCTTGAGATCGCCTTCGCCGGCAAACAGCCCCTGCAGTTGAGGGTTACTGGCCGGGCTGATTCTGGTTCTGACCGAGAATCAGACGCCCTTCTTTATCCACCGGAATCTGGTTGCCCGGATCCCGATCCATACGCACCTGGCCCTGCTTGCCACCCAGGTCGTACTTCACGTCATAACCAACGATCTTGTCACTGATGTCATTGACCGTGTTACAGCGAGTCTGCGTAGTGGTGTAGGTATCACGCTCCTGCATGCCTTCCTGCACCTTGTTCCCCGCATAGCCCCCACCAACAGCACCGGCAACCGTGGCGAGTTTCTTGCCATTGCCATTACCGATCATGCTACCCAACAGGCCACCGCCCACTGCGCCAGCCACGGTGCCCAGGATCTGATGCTCATCCTTGACCGGACGCTGGCGGGTCACGGCGACGTCCTTGCAGACCTCCCGCGGGGTCTTGATCTGTTGCTTGACCGGCTGAACGGCCAGCACTTGCGCATACTCAGGGCCGCTTTTAACCAGGCTGTAGGTGGCAACAGCACCCCCGGCGGTGACACCGACAGCACCCAATACCGCACCAACCAGCAACGACTTGTTCACGTGAACCTCCTGACCATACATGCGGGTCAAAAGCCCGCGCTTCTCCCAGCCTTGGAGCAAAAAAAAAGGCGCGAGTTCAACACTCGCGCCTTTTTAACTGACAGCCGGAACAGGTCAGGCCATCAAGGACGGTCGTCCACTTCCTTCTCGGTATTGGCCGGAGGAATCAGGTCTTCACTGTTCAGGTTCAGCCAGATCAGCACCACGTTGGCGATGTAGATCGACGAGTAGGTACCCGCCAATACACCGACGAACAGGGCGATGGAGAAGCCCCACAGGTTGTCGCCACCGAAGAACAGCAGGGCCACGATCGCCAGCAGGGTGGAGATCGAAGTGGCCATGGTGCGCAGCAGGGTCTGGGTGGTCGAGATGTTGATGTTCTCGATCAGGCTGGCCTTGCGCAGCACACGGAAGTTCTCACGCACCCGGTCGAACACCACGATGGTGTCGTTGAGCGAGTAACCGATGATCGCCAGTACCGCCGCCAGCACCGTCAGGTCGAAGGTGATCTGGAAAAACGACAGGATACCCACGGTCACGATCACGTCGTGGATCAGCGAGACGATGGCACCGACCGCGAACTTCCACTGGAAGCGGAACGCCAGGTAGATGAGGATGCCGCCCAGCGCCATGAGCATGCCGAGGCCACCCTGGTCGCGCAGCTCTTCACCCACCTGCGGGCCGACGAACTCGACGCGCTTGACCTGCGCCGGGTTGTCACCACCGACCTTCTGCAGGGCGGCCGCCACCTGGTGGCCCAGCTGCGGGTCTTCGCCCGGCATCCGCACCAGCAGGTCGGTGGTCGCACCGAAGCTCTGCACGATAGCTTCGTGATAACCGGCGTCGTTCAGTTGCGAACGCACCTTCATCACATCCGCCGGACGTTCGTAGGTCAGCTCGATGAGCGTACCGCCGGTGAAGTCCAGACCGTAGTTCAAGCCCTTATGGAACCAGCTGAACAACGCCAGGACGGTAAGGAGCACAGTGACGCCGAACGCAACGTTGCGCACGCCCATGAAGTTAATAGTACGTAACATGGCAGCCCCTTAAATCCACAACTTCTTGAAGTCACGACCGCCGAAGATCAGGTTGACCATCGCGCGGGTCAGCCAGATGGCCGTGAACATCGAGGTAAAGATCCCGAGGGACATGGTCACCGCAAAGCCCTTGACCGGGCCGGTGCCCATGGCAAAGAGGATGCCACCCACCAGCAATGTGGTCAGGTTGGAGTCCAGAATCGCGGTGAATGCCCGGCCGAAGCCTTCGTTGATTGCTCGCTGCACGGTCATGCCGGCGGCGATCTCTTCACGTATCCGCGAGAAGATCAGCACGTTGGCGTCCACCGCCATGCCCATGGTCAGCACGATACCGGCGATACCCGGCAGGGTCAGCGTAGCCCCCAGCAGGGACATCAGGGCCAGCAGCAACACCATGTTCAAGGCCAGCGCCACAGTGGCGATCACCCCGAAGAAACGGTAGATGGCGATGATGAACAGCGACACGAACAGCATGCCCCACAGCGACGCATCGATACCCTTGGTGATGTTGTCAGCACCCAGGCTCGGACCGATTGTGCGCTCTTCAGCGAAGTACATCGGCGCCGCCAGACCACCGGCACGCAACAGCAGCGCCAGCTCGGAGGATTCGCCCTGGCCATTGAGGCCAGTGATACGGAACTGGCTGCCCAGCGGCGACTGGATGGTCGCCAGGCTGATGATCTTCTTCTCTTCCTTGAACGCCTGGACCGGCACGTCCTTCTCAACGCCGTCGACCACCTGCTTGGTATAGGTGGTGATCGGCTTCTGCTCGATGAAGATCACCGCCATGCTGCGACCGACATTGCTGCGGGTCGAACGGTTCATCAGCTCGCCACCGTGGCCATCAAGCTTGATGTTCACCTGTGGGCGGCCATGCTCGTCGTAACCGGCCTGGGCATCGGTCACCTGGTCACCGGTGATGATCAGGCCACGCTCGATCTGCGCTGGAGGACGATTGCCCTCACGGAATTCGAAGGACTCGGAAGTCGCCTTGGAAGCACCCGGCTCGGCGGCCAGACGGAACTCCAGGTTGGCGGTCTTGCCCAGGATCCGCTTGGCTTCAGCAGTGTCCTGCACGCCCGGCAGCTCAACCACGATACGGTTGGCACCCTGGCGCTGAACCAGAGGCTCGGCCACACCCAGCTCGTTGACCCGGTTACGCACGGTGGTCAAGTTCTGCTTGATGGAGTATTCGCGGATTTCCGCCAGCTTGGCTGGGGTCATCGCCAGACGCAGCACCGGTTGGCCATTGAGGTCGGCCGGTACGATATCGAAATCATTGAAGTTCTTGCGGATCAGCGAACGGGCCTGCTCACGGCTGTCTTCATCGCTGAAGCCCAGCTGGATGGCGCCATTGAGCTGCGGCAGGCTGCGATAGCGCAGGCGCTCTTTGCGCAGCAGGCTCTTGACGTCGCCTTCATAGACTTTCAGGCGGGCGTCGAGGGCTTTGTCCATGTCCACTTCCAGCAGGAAGTGCACACCACCGGACAAGTCCAGACCCAGTTTCATCGGGTGCGCACCGAGGTTGCGCAGCCATTGCGGAGTGGTTTGCGCCAGGTTCAACGCCACCACATAGTCATCGCCCAGCGCCTTGCGCACTACATCCTTGGCCGGAAGCTGGTCTTCCTTGTTGGTCAAGCGCAGCAGGCCACCCTTGCCGTTGGCAGCAATGGAAGCAGCCTTGACGTTGATGCCGGCGTCGGTGAGCGCTTTGCTCGCACGATCCAGATCCGCCTGAGTGACCTGCAACGCGGTACTCGCGCCGCTGACCTGAATGGCCGGATCATCAGGGTATAGATTGGGAGCGGAATAAATAAAACCGATCGCCAGCACCGCCAGGATCAGTAGGTACTTCCACAGAGGATATTTGTTCAGCATCACGCCGCCCGTTTATGACGCGGGGCGCCTTGCGCGCCCCGTCGATTGGTAAAAGATGAAACTTAGATCGCTTTCAGCGTGCCTTTTGGCAGCGTGGCAGCGATCGCGCCCTTCTGGAACTTCAGTTCAACGGAGTCCGACACTTCCAGAACCACGAAGTCGTCGGTCACTTTGTTGATTTTGCCGGCAATACCGCCGGTGGTCACAACTTCGTCGCCTTTCTGCAGGCTACCCAGCAGGTTCTTCTGCTCTTTGGCGCGCTTGGCCTGTGGACGCCAGATCATCAGATAGAAGATGGCCAGGAAGCCGATCAGGAAAATCCACTCGAAACCAGTGCCAGCAGGACCGGCAGCGGCAGGTGCAGCGGCGTCCGCATACGCGGCAGGGATCAAAAAGCTCATTTAACACTCCGATAATTTCAGAATTAGTGTCTTAACGTCTTTAGAACTTATTCTAAAGGCGGCACGGGTAACCCGCGTTTGGCATAGAAGGAATCGACAAAGGCGGCCAATGTACCTTGTTGAATAGCCTCGCGCAAACCAGCCATAAGACGCTGGTAATGGCGCAAATTATGGATGGTATTGAGCATACTCCCGAGCATTTCCCCACACTTGTCCAAGTGGTGCAGATAAGCACGGGAGAAGTTCTGGCAGGTGTAGCAATCACAAGTTGGGTCCAGCGGCGAATCATCATGGCGATGGAACGCGTTACGGATCTTCAGCACGCCTGTATCGATGAACAGATGCCCATTGCGGGCATTGCGGGTTGGCATCACGCAATCGAACATGTCCACACCGCGGCGCACACCCTCAACCAGATCTTCCGGCTTGCCAACTCCCATAAGGTAACGAGGTTTGTCGGCTGGCATCTGGCCTGGCAGGTAGTCCAGGACCTTGATCATTTCATGCTTGGGCTCGCCCACCGACAGGCCGCCAATGGCCAGGCCGTCGAAGCCGATCTTGTCCAGGCCTTCCAGGGAGCGCATGCGCAGGTCCTGGTGCATGCCGCCCTGGACGATACCGAACAGCGCCGCGGTGTTGTCGCCGTGGGCATTCTTCGAGCGCTGGGCCCAGCGCAGGGACAGCTCCATGGAGATTCGCGCCACGTCTTCATCAGCCGGGTACGGCGTGCATTCATCGAAGATCATCACGATGTCCGAACCCAGGTCGCGCTGCACTTGCATCGACTCTTCCGGGCCCATGAACACCTTGGCGCCGTCCACCGGCGAGGCGAAGGTCACGCCCTCTTCCTTGATCTTGCGCATGGCACCCAGGCTGAACACCTGGAAGCCACCGGAGTCGGTCAGAATCGGGCCTTTCCACTGCATGAAATCATGCAGGTCACCGTGGGCCTTGATCACTTCCGTGCCCGGGCGCAGCCACAGGTGGAAGGTGTTGCCGAGGATGATTTCGGCGCCGGTAGCGACGATATCCCGCGGCAGCATGCCCTTGACCGTGCCATAGGTGCCCACCGGCATGAAGGCCGGGGTTTCCACCGTGCCGCGGGGGAAGGTCAGGCGACCGCGACGAGCCTTGCCATCAGTGGCCAGGAGCTCGAAGGACATACGACAAGTGCGACTCATACAGTTTCCTCGGGGGCCAGATCCTTGGGAGCGGTCGGCGCGGGATTACGGGTGATGAACATCGCATCACCGTAGCTGAAAAAGCGGTATCCATTTTCCACCGCGGCGCGATAGGCGGCCATGGTTTCGGGATAGCCGGCGAACGCCGAAACCAGCATCAACAGCGTGGATTCCGGCAGATGGAAGTTGGTCACCAGGGCATCGACCACATGGAACGGCCGGCCCGGGTAGATAAAGATGTCGGTGTCGCCACTGAACGGCTTGAGCACGCCATCGCGCGCGGCGCTTTCCAGGGAGCGCACGCTGGTGGTGCCCACTGCCACCACCCGGCCACCGCGAGCCCGGCACGCAGCAACTGCATCCACCACGTCCTGGCCGACTTCCAGCCACTCATGGTGCATATGGTGATCTTCGATGCGCTCGACCCTCACCGGCTGGAAGGTACCAGCCCCCACGTGCAGGGTGACGAACGCGGTCTCCACGCCCTTGGCGGCAATGGCCTCCAGCAGCGGCTGGTCGAAATGCAGCCCGGCGGTCGGTGCCGCCACCGCGCCCAGGCGCTGGGCGTACACGGTCTGGTAACGCTCGCGATCGGCGCCTTCATCCGGACGGTCTATATAAGGAGGCAACGGCATGTGCCCGACCCGGTCCAGCAGCGGCAGCACTTCTTCGACAAAGCCCAGCTCGAAGAGCGTGTCATGGCGCGCCAGCATCTCGGCTTCGCCACCGCCGTCGATGAGGATCTTCGACCCAGGCTTGGGCGACTTGCTGGAGCGCACATGGGCCAGCACACGGTGGCTGTCCAGCACCCGCTCGACGAGGATTTCCAGCTTGCCGCCGGAAGCCTTCTGACCGAACAGACGGGCCGGAATCACCCGGGTATTGTTGAACACCATCAGATCGCCCGGGCGCAAATGCTCAAGCAAATCAGTGAATTGACGGTGGGCCAAGGCGCCGGTTGGCCCATCCAGGGTCAACAGACGGCTGCCGCGACGCTCGGCCAGTGGATGGCGGGCGATCAGCGAATCAGGAAGCTCGAAGGTAAAGTCAGCAACGCGCATGATGGGGTTCGTCTAGCAGGGCCGGAAAGTTTAGCGGATTAAGCAAAAATTGACCATGAAAGCCGATTGACCAACGGTAAGCGCCTCTCTATACTTCGCCGCCATTGAGCCCTGATGGCGGAATTGGTAGACGCGGCGGATTCAAAATCCGTTTTCGCAAGAAGTGGGAGTTCGAGTCTCCCTCGGGGCACCACATAGCAGTATCTGAGAGTCTCTACCAGCCTCTCAGACCCAGAGAAACCGGCCACTTGGCCGGTTTTTTTGTGTCTGGCTATCTATCCCTATCTCCCCTTATCCGTTGTATCCCTGTATCCCCGCTTGTATCCTGAGAAAAATACCGAACTTTGGGATACAAGGATGAAGCGCGCAGATATCAAGCGCCGCCCTCTTGCAGACACCACGCTTACAGGGCTGGAACCTGAAGCAAAGGAGTACCGCGAGCTGGACGGAAACGGCCTGTACTTCAGGGTCAAGGCTGATGGTGGTAAATCCTGGCAGCTCCGTTACAAACGTCCTGCGGGCAATTGGGCCTGGATGGGGCTAGGGGGTTACCCCGAGGTGAGCGGTGCATTGGCCCGGGAAAAAGCTGCCGAACTGCGCAAGACCATAAGCAGCGGAATTGATCCCCTTGAGCAAAAGCGGTCTGCCAAGGCCGCCATAGATGCAGCGAAGACACGAACCTTCAGAGCAGCTGCTGACGCCTGGCTAAAGGCAAAAGAAGAAAAGGGACTGGCTCCCTCAACACTCAACAAGATCCGCACTTACCTCGACAAGGACATTCTCCCGGCACTGGGGGACAAACCGCTCGACGAAATCACCCGTACCGATTGCGCCGAACTCCAAGCATCCATCGAAGCCCGAGATGCCCACAACGTAGCGGAAAAGTGCCGCACCTGGATCAACCAAATATTTGGGCGGGCTATCGGGTTAGGGCTCACCGAGAACGACCCGGGAAGCCGGCTTCGGGATATAGCTGCCCAAGCGCCAAAAACTCAACAGCACCCGCATCTACTAGAACCCGAGCTAGGCGAGTTCCTCACCGCACTTAAAAACACCCCCAGCAGACTGACGGCACGAACAGCAGCATGGCTTTGCATCTGGACAGCCTCACGACCTGGCATGGTTCGCCTAGCTGAATGGAAAGAGTTCGACCTCGATAAGGCCACTTGGACGACACCAGCGGCAAAGATGAAGATGCGCCGAGACTTCGTTTGCCCTCTCCCCCATCAAGCCATTGCCGCCCTAAAGGAACTCCATTGCCTGACTGGCCGCAGTCGCTGGCTGTTCCCCGGAGTGGGCTCCAAGAATCCAACTATTAGTGAAAACACGATCAACAAAGTCTTCGCTACCATCGGGTATAAAGGCCGCCTTGTGGGTCACGGCACACGGCACACAGCAAGCACGCTGCTGCGAGAACATGGTTGGCCCAAGGAGCACGTTGAGGCACAACTGGCCCACAAGGAGGAAGGAATCTCAGGGGTCTACAACAAAGCCCAGTACCTTGAACAACGCATTCAGATGATGCAGTGGTATGCAGATCACCTTGATGCCTTAGAGACCGACAATGTGGTGCAAGGTCAGTTTGGAAAGGCGGTATGAGAGCACATACCCTGCCCCTCTCAAAAAACGGTGTAACTGGTGTTACTCGTGTAACACCTCTGACCAGACGCCCGGTTTCATTGGCTTTCACGACCGTTACACAGTTGAGCAGCATAGCGAACCTCGGATGTAACGCGGCCTCGACGTGTAACGCCAAAGTAAATGCCCTGGCGCTGCGGGCAGACGGCCTGCAACCGTACCTACCACGCGACTTTCGCTGGCTCCGCCTTCCAAACGCAGGGCGTGGGACTCTTCGTTACACGGTGCCTGAGGCACTCGGCAATGGTTGATCACAACCTCACATTGCATTCGGTGTTATGCCACGGCCTGCTCAAATATCTATCAGCGCAACCGCTCTATGACCTCTGCCGTGAACAGGTCGCTGACGCCTGCCACATGATCGACCAGTGCTGGCTGCGCATTCATCGCGACGATATCGATAAAAATCTCGCCAGCATGTGCATCCATACGTCGATCCATGAGGAGACTATTTTTCAGTTTGCCTCAACCGATACTCGGGGACGCCTCGCGCATTGGGTCCGTCAGTACAGCAAATATGAGTCCGCTTCGGAGCGCGACGCGCATACCGCGTACATCATGGCTTGCGCCATAAAAGCGCTGGCGGAATTAGCCAACTGGATGCAAACAGCTGATCAAGAGGCTTGGTCGCATACCTCTGAACCTCCTACCGACTGGCCCTGGGACCTCTACCGTCAGTTCGTAGAGACGCAGGTTGATCCAAACATACGCATCGATGCGCTGGATCAGTACGCACTTTATCTGGAACCGATCACTTCTCTACCCTGCCTGCTCAACGATGAACTGAGGCCCATTGCCGACCGAGCGATTAAGAACGCGATTCGCAAAAAAGGCGGAATCATCAGCAGCATGCAGCGTAGCGAGGAAACTAACGCTCGAGATGCCGCGATAGTAAAACAGTCACGTCACTACCTGTCGGCAGGGATGTCAGAACGTAACGTCGCAACGGCGGTGCATGCCTGGCTAACGCGTGAGGTCGCCAAACCACCCAAACAACGCCCTGAGTGGGTCACTCTCGAAACCGAAAAAGCGCTGACTCGTAAGAGCATTGAGGCCATTCTCAAACGCAATTTCGTGGTGTAACTGAAATTTCAATTGGAAGTGAACTGCTCACCACTAATTAATCCCTAGACCATTGCTCTCGCCAGTCCAAATCAAGCGAGAGCAATACCTATGAAAACCTCCGTAACCGAAATTTCCCGCAAAGCACCCGCCAACGCCCCCTCATTGTTTGATGCCGCCTCGACCCTGATCCGCATGCGCGAAGTTGAGGGCATCGTAGGCATGAAGCGCTCGACCATCTACAAACTCATGCAGCGCTCCGACTGTGGTTTCCCGCAGCCGGTCAAGCTCAGCAACAGCAACGCTCGCGGCGCGCCCGTTGCGTGGGTTCTCTCCGAAGTACAAGCCTGGGCACGAGCACGCATCGCAGCACGCGATCAGGTGGCCGCATGAAAAAGCCCATCGGTCACCGAGCCGTCCTGCAGCCCCTCTCTGCGCTTCGAAAAATCGGCTTTTCATCGCGATGCATGCAACGCCTGGAGCGCTACCGAACCGAGCAGGCCAGACGAAACCACGTAGTGGCCGTGATGAGCTGGGCTGACGGCACCTGGTGCGCGCTCGCGTTGCCCAGCATGCCCCCTCACGCCGTCATCGTCGATGAAGGCCAGCAGATCGATGCCTACGAAGACGCACGCTCCTGCATCGAGGGCGACTTCCTTCCTCTGCTTTCCCTGCGCCGGGAAGTTCATGCCTGAAATGAAAACGCCCCCGGGGGCGATCCGGAGGCGTTGAGGTAAATCTACATGCACGAACAATTTATGCCGCACCTGAACAATCTGCAAGCCATCACCACAGTTGCACTTTCAAAAAACGGGCGCTACTCTCTGGCCGTCGCTGCAAAATCAGCGAACGGGTTTGGCGACCCGAATCCATACAGGCGCACAGGCGCCCCCATTACGATTGCAGGCGCTTTTTTTGTGCCCGCATATCCATTTTATGGCGGCTGTGCGTGGGAGACCTTCGGGTCTGCCGGGGTCCTGTATGCCCGGTTCGCCAACCCGCGCACAGCTGCCACCCTTATTCGTTTGGCGACGAATCGTGGCAGCTCCTCACATACAGGAGCTACACCCATGCACGCCCTCAATCCGTCCAAAATTCGCGCCGCTGCCCACAGGGCAATGGCTCTCGCCGCTTTACACGCCAACTCCAGCCTCGCTACACGCCTTTCTCGCTACAACACCCACATGGCCAAGGCTCGTGCCCTGGAAAGCGCAGGGGGTGCCCAATGAGCACTCTGCGCAGCCTTGCCCTACCCGAAGACCTACTGTGCGTCAGCAATGACGTTGAAGCCGGTATCCCCATCGACGCCATCACGTGCGCTATTGAGCGTGCAGACTCCGTGTTGACGCTGCTCGAAGATCACTTCGAAGGTGATCAGTCACGTCTCTCCAATCACGTTATTGCCTCGGTTATTTGGGACGTTCGCGGCACCCTGGGCCTGATCAAAACACTCACCCTGCACGGTGATGCTTCTTCTGTTCCTCTGGACCAGAAAGGCGGTGCGCTATGAACACTCAAACCACCTTGGGCCGGGCATCTTTTTTCGGCAGCACCAACGGCCAATGCCTGTTTCGAGTCAATGCAGGAGTGTCGATCGAGGACGCGCTCGAAACGATTTCACTCCTTCAGCACTACAGCAACCAGCTCACTCTTGACGCGGCCATGAGCGATAAAGGCGAGCGTTATAGCTGGTGTGCGCTCTACCTCGGCGAGATGGCCAAGGCGCTCCTCGACGATGTGAACGACTCACTCTTTGTGTCGAGGGCCGAGCCATGACCCAACGCACCAGCAACGCCTCAAAACGGCCCAGCTTTGCCGACGTAAAAAGCGCCGCTCTCAAGGACATTGACCGCGTGCTGGCCCACTGGCTGCCCAACGGCAAACGCGTAGACGGAGGCAAGGAATACACCGCACCGAACCCCACGCGCACCGACAAGCGCGCAGGCTCACTCAAGGTCAACCTGAGCAAAGGCACCTGGGCGGACTTTGCCACCGGCGACAAGGGTGGCGACCTGATTGACCTAGTGCGCTACCTCGACGGCGGTACAGATGTGGAAGCCTGCAACAAGCTCGCGGAGCTGCTGAGCGTTTCTGCTGGAACAGCTCAGGCCAAATCCACACCGGCCAAAAGCAAGTCGCCCGAGTGGATCGCCATCCTGCCGATCCCAGCAGAGGCCATGAGCAAGTGCCCGGCCAAACACCGACAACACGGCGCACCATCCAAGGTGTGGATCTACCGCGACGCTCAAGGTCAGCCGGTCATGGCGCTGTATCGCTTCGACCTGGGCCCGGACGAAGACGGTAAGCCGAGAAAGGTCTTTGCCCCGCTGACCTGGTGCAAACGCTCCGATGGCCAAACAACTCAATGGCGCTGGCAGGGCCTGCCTGAACCACGCCCCTTGCTGCGCCTGGATGAATTGGCCCAGCGTATCGACGCCCCGGTGGTGCTGTGTGAAGGCGAGAAGGCCGCAGACGCCGCCACTGAATTGATGCCTGAGTACGTGGCCACCTGCTGGCCGAACGGTTCGAACTCCTGGCACAAGGCCGACCTGTTGCCGCTCAAAGGGCGGTCGGTACTGCTCTGGCCGGACAACGATGCCAGCGGTAAAGCGTGCATGGACGCCATCGAGCCGAAGCTGCTTGAACTGGGCGCGGAGTCAGTACAGCAAGTGTCACTTGAGGTGTTCAAGCGCAAGCCCACCACCAAGGACGGCAAGCCCTCATTCGCTAAAGGTGGCAAGTGGCTAGAAGGCGACGACGCTGCCGACGCACTGACCAAGGGCTGGACCGCTGGCCACATTGCCGAGCTGGTGCGCAGCGGTGAGTTTTTCGTGAACACGGCGGACAAAAAAACAGAGGAGCCCATCAAGACAAAGACAGCGACCAAGCGCCCGGCGAAATCGAAAAATGACCTGATGCCCAGTGGCTTCCGCCTGACGCCCGAAGGGGTTTTTTATGCCGGTGATGATGGTGAGGCACGCCCGGTGTGCTCGCCCCTGGAGATCATCGCTCGCACCCGTGACGAGAAGGGCCATAACTGGGGCTTGTTGGTCGAGTTTGACGATCCAGACGGCGCCAAAAAACGCTGGAACATTCCGGCACGTACCATGACCGGTGACTTCGGCAAAGACGTGTTAGGGCCGCTGGTAGACATGGGCCTGCGCCTCGCAGGGAGCCGTTCAGGGCGCAACGCACGCAACGACTTGCAGAGCTACCTCGGTGGCTTTGACAGCGCGCAACGAGCGCGACTGGTGACGCGTTTGGGATGGCACGGCAACGCCTATCTATTGCCAGAACAACAACTCGGCTCACATGAGGAGCACCTGCACTTCTACGACGCAGGCGCCCAACTCCCGCCCATCAGCGAAGCGGGCACCTTGGAGCAATGGCAACAGCAGATTGGCGCGCTGTGTATTGGCAATCACCGCTTGGCATTTGTCGTGAGCGTAGCCTTTGCCGGCCCGCTGCTGAACCTACTGGGTCACGAGTCAGGCGGCTTTCACTTCTACGGTGATAGCTCAGGGGGCAAGACCACTCACTTGCGCGTAGCGGCATCAGTCTACGGCGGGCCGCGTCTGGTGCGTTCGTGGCGCTCCACAGACAACGCCCTGGAGTCTATCGCTGCTGCTCATTCCGACGGCCTCCTGGTGCTGGACGAAATCGGCATGTGCGACCCACGCATCATTGGCGAGACGGTGTACATGCTCGGCAACGGCACCGGCAAGGCCCGCGCCAATGATCGAGGGCAAGCGGGCCGACAGGTTCAAGAATGGCGCTTGCTGTTTCTATCGACCGGCGAGAAGACCTTGGCCCAACACATGGCAGAGGCTAACAAGGAACTGAAAGCGGGCATGGAGGTGCGCATGCTCGCAGTCCCCGCAGACGCCAGTAAGGGCCTCGGCATGTTCGACGTGCTGAACGGCCAGGAAGACGCAGCCGCCCTCTCTGACGCGCTTACAGCCAGGGTCGCCAAATACTACGGCACTCCCCTCACCGCCTTTCTGGAAGCACTGTGCGCGCCAGGAGAAATGCTCAGATGGTCAGTGATCGTTCGCCGCACCCTGGAGCAATTCATTACCCAAAACCTGCCGAGCTCTTCCAGCGGTCAGGCCCAACGCGCAGCCCTGCGCTTCGGGCTCGCGGCAGCAGCAGGCGAGTTGGCCACAGCCTTTGGTGTCACCGGCTGGCCGGATGGCACCGCCACCACCGCAGCCCGAGTCTGCTTGCACGCATGGCTAGCCGAGCGTGGCGGCGCCGGAAACTTCGAGGGCGAAGCAATTCTCACCCGCCTACGCCAGGTCATCGAACGCTTTGGCGAAAGCCGCTTCACCCGCTGGGAGTCGGCGGCAGCAAAGATCGACGAACACGGTCCGCGCACCATCGACCGCCTTGGTTTTCGCAAGACGCTAGAGCACGGCATGGGCGACACCATGCACACCACCAACACTTATTACGTCCTGACCGAGGCGTGGCGCTCGGAGATCTTCCGGGGCATGAACCTTACCGCAGTAAACAAGGAACTCTTGCAACGCGGTGTGCTGGAGCCGAGCAGCGACGGCAAGGCATCAAGTCTGGTGCGATTGCCCGGCTTAGGCCAACAGCGCTGCTACATCGTGAAGGCAATTCCGGGAACGGATAACAGCGAGGCTCGGGCTGCCTGAGGGCATCTCAGCTAATAGAGGTAACGCCGGCTCACTCCCGGCCTCGCCAGCCAAATCAACTTAATCAAAACTCATCAAGGACCATGAACATGAAAATGAATGAATTGAAACAGCAACGCGCCGCTCTGGTTGCTGAGCGCGAAACCATCGAAAACAGTCTTACTGTTCTGGAGGCCGAGTGGCGCAACGCCCCCAGCAACTACAGCCCGAACGGCAACATGATAGGAAGCCCTGAGGGGCGTGAAGCTATGGAGCGACTATCATCTGCCAACAGCCGCTTACGAGACATCCCATCCGAAATTGAACGTATCGATAAAAAGATCGCGTACTTAGAACGCATGGAGCAGGTTGACGAGATCAAATCGCAGTCGATCCAAACCATGTCCGAAACTGCTGCTGAGGTCGAAGCGTTACAACGGACACAGTCGCACTTGAATGAGCGCCTTCTGACGATTCAGACGGATGCGGACCAATCCCTAGAAAAAGCGCAGCAAGCAGAAAGAGACGCTGCAAGTCTGTATGCCAGAAGTCTCGCCAGTGGCGACAGCGAAGGCGAGAAAGCTGCCAACGGCGAAATTCAGAAGGCAGCCAAACAACTCGCAACCACAGATGAGCACGTTAGAAGGCAGGAGCTCATCCTCGTGGCTTTACAGGCGGAACTTGACTCCCTTGAAACGCAAATTTCAAACGCAAAGCAGCGAGCAGACGACGCCAAAAATGCGGCCCTCAGTGCAGTAGGGCTTACGTTAGACGAAGAGTGGAATGCCGTTACAGATCAACTCATCGCTATAGGCGCACGGATAATTGCCGTGAGCTACCAAAAGGGGGGCTCGGGATACGGTTTCTCCAAGCTGGATGTACCTCGATTCGGCCCTTTTCTTTCGGACCTTAGTAACTCAGAACTGGTTGCCGCCGCCCGTGATATTTCATTGGAAGATCTGCTGGCAGCGTGAATCCGAAATAGCCCGCCGATGCGGGCCGTTTAGAATCGCATGGATGAAAAAATCGTGACCACTCCAATACAAAGTAACGCTAGCTGGACTGACACTTTGAAAGCGCGCAAAAGTCATTTGGCCGCACTGATGAAAGTCGTGGATATCAAAACCGGAAAAGTCTCTAAGGTTCAGGCACTAACGGTCAACTTGATCAAGAACGAAATGAGCCGCATCGAAAGCCAGTTAAAAGGTCGAAGTTAACCTGAACTCTATGCTGTAATGCTATTCAGATAGATATCTTCAAACAATAAATTAGGAAGTGCTAATGTCAAAACTTGCCGAATACCGTCAGCTTGAAAAACATCTGGCCGAACAGCTCCAGGCGTTGGAAGCACTGAAGAACGACGGAGCACTGAAAAAAGAGATCGAGTTTGAAACCAAGCTCCGTGAATTGCTGGTCCAGTATGGCTTCAGCCTCAAGCACATCGTCAACCTGCTAGAACCACAGAGCAGCGCACGCGACCAAGCGCTTGTTCAAGCGCCAGGCACGCGTAAACCTCGAGAGCTGAAGACGTATAAGAACCCGCACACTGGTGAAGTGGTTGAAACCAAAGGAGGCAATCACAAGACGCTGAAAGAGTGGAAAACCAAGCACGGTTCCGATGAGGTTGAGAGCTGGTTGAAAAAGTAAGGTCGTTGCGTCTGAAAAAGGGCCCAGACGGGCCCTTTTTGTCATTTTAGTATTCCTGATTTACCTACAACATCAAGTACGTTCTTTCTGGGAGCAGCACTATGTCGCAAGGCTGCGCCAATCCAGCCTCAATTTTACAACCATTGCAGCCTTGACGACGCCCTCCGAGTGACTGGCATAACCTGAGGTTGACCCGGTCCACAGTTGCCCTTCACGAAAGCCTTCTATCGGCCACAAGGGGTCACTCCGTTTCTCTAGTCTCCGAGTGGACCGCTGCAAGCAGCCTTACCCCCAACATCGTACGTTGAGCCGTGCCATTTGCTTTTTGGAAGAGATTCGCTTTCTCCATCTCATACTGCGTCAATGCACTTGTGATGTAATCATCCAAACCTTTTATCCACTGGCCATTGCTGCAAAAGATAAAGGCCTTTCCCCAACCCAGGATTACTCGGTCGAGATTCTGTAACGCCCCAGAATAGGAACCCTTTGGGGATATATCTCCAGCTTCGACACTGAATTTCATCATGCGTATAGATGCGTCTAAATCGGATTTGATCCGCTCCTTGAATCGCTCCCTGGTAGCTGTAGATGGCTGAACCAGTCCTGCCGAGACGAAGCAACCTAAGAAATCGAATCCTTTAGCTGTAAGGCCCCTTGAAGCTTTATCGCTAGTTGCTGCGGGCCGGTATGCTTCAAGTGATAGTTTTTTGAGCTCAGCCTGTGCTTTGTTAAAAGCACGATCCACGCAGCCCATGTCCTTCCCGAGGATTAGGAAGTCATCGATGTACCGCAAACAGGTGACGTCACCATCGTTCATGGCCCTGTCAAAGTCTTGCAGGTACAAATTGGCTATTAGTGGGGATAGGGGAGATCCTTGAGCTATACCCTCTACCCCGATGGGGAAAATTTCAGCAAGACGCTGACGTCGAAGCAAGTCAATGTTTACAAGGTCAGTAGTGATAGCAGCTCGGAATAATGCAATCGTGTCAGGACAGGTGATGTGAGGGGCTACGAGTGCCATCACACGGGTTTTGTCAATTTTAGTGAAGAACTCGGCGATATCTGACCTGATATGGAAGGTGGCTCCTTTTGCAATGGCTGCCTTGGTATCGGCTATCGCCATCGAAACTCGTTTGTTTTTTATGCCTCCGTAGCTCGTGGGGGTAGCCAGCGCTTCTTTCACGAACTTAGTACGGGATAAGGCCTCAAGTAGAGCCCGTTGGACGATCCGGTTGGGTATAGGTGAAAGCACAATCGGGCGAGAATTTCCGTTGGCTTTGGTTTTTGCCACGCCGGTCTGCTTTTGGAAGGCAAAGGTCTTCTTGGATAACGCGCGCTGGATGTCGGAAAGCGACCGAGGGAGTCGGCTCTCGAAATCTTTGGCTTCGTTTCGGATAGTTTCGGATGATGAAGAAAAGGCGCTTTCTTTGACCTTCCTCCAAGCCGAATACAACGAATCCCCGCTATAGATCCTACGGTAAAGCGACGAGGTCACAAAAACTCCTTGTTTGTTGGGAGACACCAGTGAACTCTCACCCAACTGCTACAGGGGACCTTCA
>NZ_VYKE01000578.1:0-385 GCF_032424515.1 Pseudomonas sp. JV245A | reverse complement strand
CCCGCCGGCGGTGCGGGTGTACTGCTTCGGCGGCGATGCAGTGCCCCAGGCCAGTTACGATTTGGCGTGGCGAGTGCTGCGTCCGAAGTACATCTTCAACGGCTACGGCCCGACCGAGACGGTGGTCACTCCTTTGATCTGGAAGGCCCGTGTCGGTGATCCCTGTGATGCGGCCTACGCGCCTATCGGCAATATCGTTGGCAATCGCAGCGCCTATGTGGCCGATGCCAACCTCAACCTGTTGCCGGTTGGCGTGGCGGGCGAGTTGTACCTGGGCGGCCTGGGCGTGGCCCGGGGTTACCTGGATCGACCTGGGCTGACGGCCGAGCGTTTTATCCCTGACCCCTACAGCACCACCGGGGCCCGGCTGTACCGCAGCGGCGAT
>NZ_VYKE01000577.1:0-386 GCF_032424515.1 Pseudomonas sp. JV245A | reverse complement strand
CCTGGCCGGGGACAAACTGCTGGGCCACCCAGGGCGCCTCGGCGCTGGGCCGGACTTTTGCCAGTTGCGCCGGGCTCGGGCGGATCAGGGTCTGGGAGGCGAAGCGCGAATAGGCCGGCTTGAACACCAGGGCATCGTGCTCCGCCGCCAGCGCCTGCACCGCAGCCAGGTCATACAGCGCCCGGGTCGGCGGCGCGGCCACGTCCCAGCCCTGGGTCATGGCAGCAAAATCGCCCTTGTGATGCAGGCGGTGCAGCAGCTCGAAGTCGCTGGTGAACACCCGACACAAAGGCCGCAGGCGCTCCAGGCCGTGGGCCAGGTAGAACACCTCTTCGCAGGTGGGCAGCAGCAGGTCGATGGCCTGTTGGCGGATGACCCCGGCCAGG
>NZ_VYKE01000576.1:0-389 GCF_032424515.1 Pseudomonas sp. JV245A | reverse complement strand
GGGGGCTGATACCTTCGTCTACGGCGCGGCCGCGGATTCGACCTTCGACGCCCCGGACTGGATCATGGATTTCGTCAGCGGCGAGGACAAGATCGACCTCACCGGGATCCCGCAATTCGCCTCCGGTGGCGCCACCCTGAACTTCGTCAGCGGCTTCACCGGGCATGCCGGCGACGCGATCCTCACCTACTACGCCGAAACCAACCAGACCAGCCTGATGATCGACCTGACCGGTCATGGCGCGGTGGACTTCGCCGTGGGTACCGTGGGCCAGGCGGCGGTCACCGACATCATCGCCTGATCGACCCTGGGTAACGGGAGCGGCGCCTCAAGGTGCCGCTCTTTGGCGAATTTCAGTCACCGCCCCCGCCGCCACAACCTCCGCCCCC
>NZ_VYKE01000575.1:0-389 GCF_032424515.1 Pseudomonas sp. JV245A | reverse complement strand
AGCGGCCGCGCCAGCGGTAGAAGAAGTCCGCCATGATCACCCCGCCAATCGGCGGAATCACCGTGCCCAACAGGATCAGGTAGGGCACCAGCAGGTCGTACATGCCGAGCATCGCCAGCAGGGTGCCGATCAGCGCGCCCACCAGGGTCACGGTCTTGCGCCGGTCTGTGCGCAACAGGTTGCAGCCGGCCACGGCGAAGTTGTAGATGGTGTTGTCCTGGGTGCTCCAGATGTTCAACAGCAGCATGGCCATGGCCGCCATGGCAAAACCCTGGAGCAGCAGCACTTCGACCACGTCCGGCTGCTGGTAGACGATGGCGCCGTAGGCACCGATCAGCACCATCAGGCCGTTGCCGATAAAGAAACCGATCAGGCTGGCGCTCACCGCC
>NZ_VYKE01000574.1:0-391 GCF_032424515.1 Pseudomonas sp. JV245A | reverse complement strand
TTGCGGATCGCCTGGACGTGGCAGGCCAGCCCCACCACGGCGATGCGCGCGTCCGGCTGCTGTTCGTAGCATTCGCGCAGGGCATTGAGGTAAGGCGCCAGCTGGTAGGTGGACTGGGCATTGTTGATGATCGCCGCTGCAGCGCTGCCCAGTTGCGGCGCGCTGCGCCAGCCCTGCCCGGGGTGACGGCCCATGGTCAGGGTCAGGTCCACGTCAAAGTGCTCCCGGGCGGTCAGCAGCAAGGTGGTGGCGGTGCCGCCACTGGCCGAGCGCCGGACTATCTGCGGGTCGGTGGAACGCGCACCGATGGCCTGGCGGCTGATCCCCAGCCAGCGCTCTTCGGCGCGGCGGGTACGGCCGAACAGTTCCAGTTCGGAGCGATCGGTGTCCG
>NZ_VYKE01000573.1:0-393 GCF_032424515.1 Pseudomonas sp. JV245A | reverse complement strand
GGCTCCTTCCAGATCAGGTGCACCTGCACATCCGGCAGCGAGGCCAGTACGTCGTGGGGACCGGTCAGATCCAGTTGCTGGACCTCGGGGAACAACAGAAAACCTATCTGCACTGCCATTGCCTGTTCCTTGTGTCGATGAAGTGGACGGCTTGACTCTAGCGCTCTAGGATTTGGCGCATACGCCAACCAGCCCTCGATTTACGCCAACCATGCCCACTGCGCCGAAAAACGTGTTTGTCCTGGCCTTCGCCAATGCCCAGTTGCTGGATGTCAGCGGGCCGCTGCAGGTGTTCGCCTCGGCCAATGACCGGGCCCGCGGCCTGGGCCTGCCCTTGCCCTACCACCCGCGGGTGATTGCCAGCCCGGGCGGCGCGACCCTGAGCTCCTCGGG
>NZ_VYKE01000572.1:0-394 GCF_032424515.1 Pseudomonas sp. JV245A | reverse complement strand
CCCGGCCCACCGTCCTGCCCTGGGCGATATGGCCGCACTGAACTACACCGGTGGCACCACCGGCATGCCCAAGGGCTGCATTCATAGCCACGGCGACATGCTCTACACCTGCGCCAGCTTCGTGCCGGTGGCCTTGGGCCTGAGGCAGGACAGCGTGCTGCTCAATTTCCTTCCCGAGTTCTGGATCGCCGGGGAAAACGCCGGCCTGCTGTTTCCCATCTACGCCGGCTGCCGCCTGGTGCTGCTGGCGCGCTGGGACGCCCTGGGTTTCATGGCGGCGGTGGCGCACTACCGGGTCAGCCATTGCGGGCTGCTGGTGGACAGCGCCGCCGAAGTGCTGGAGCACCCAAGCGTCGCCGACTACGACCTGAGCTCCCTGAAGGCCACCGGCTGC
>NZ_VYKE01000571.1:0-394 GCF_032424515.1 Pseudomonas sp. JV245A | reverse complement strand
CAGGACGAAGCGCCCCAGCCAGCTGGCCGCCAGCCCCAGGCCCAGCCACAGCACCAGGGACTCGTCCAGCAGCCAGTGACCCTGGTCCGGGACCAGCCCGCGGTCCAGCAGTTCGCGCACGAACCAGGGCCGCAGGAACACCGTGAACACCAGCAGCAACTCGATGCCGATCACCGTCAGGATCGGGCCGCGGATCGGCCGCAGCAGGGGCAGCAGGCGCGACAGCATGCTGCGGTCCAGGGCCTGGCGGGCAAGCATTTCCTCGATTTCGATATCGCTCAGGGCCTTGCCGGCGATTGGATTAGCCATGGTCGACTCCCAGCAGGTCGCGGTAGTGGGCGTTGGTCTTGAGCAGCTCGGCGTGGCGGCCGCTGGCACGGATTCGCCCGTCCTG
>NZ_VYKE01000570.1:0-394 GCF_032424515.1 Pseudomonas sp. JV245A | reverse complement strand
AACATCAAGTGGCGCAGGTGCCGGAAGACGGCATCTGGCAGATCTTCGTCCGCTTGCCCGGCGGCCTGGTGCTGGAGTTGGATGCTCCGGCGATGGGAGCGTTGAGCATCAGCCACGACTACGCCCGACAAGGTGGGGCACCGGCCTGAGCCCAGCCATGAAAAAGCCCGTTGGAGCCGAGGCTCGAACGGGCTTTTGTCGTGGCCGGGGCTGTGTAGTGCCGGGGCTTAGCGGTTTAGGGTGCGGGTCATGCGCAGCGCCAGCAGGCTGCCGGCAACAATTACCCCGGCCAGCAGGTACAGCGCGGCGTCGGTGGAACCGGTGCTGTCCTTGACCCAGCCGACGATATAGGGGCTGAGGAAACCGGCCATCTGGCCCATGGAGTTGATCAGCG
>NZ_VYKE01000569.1:0-395 GCF_032424515.1 Pseudomonas sp. JV245A | reverse complement strand
CTTGGTTGTGGAAACGGTTCATGGAAACCTCGTAAATGCAAAAAGATAGGGAGAACACCACCCGACGTAGGAGCCGGCTTGCCGGCGAAGAGGCCCTTGAGCCTTGCAGCACCCTGATGGACGCCTTCGCTGGCAAGCCAGCTCCTACAATGCTATGCCTTGCCGTGTGGGATCCCGTAGGAGCCGGCTTGCCGGCGAAAGGGCCCGCGAGCCTTGCAGCACCCTGATGGACGCCTTCGCTGGCAAGCCAGCTCCTACAGCGGCGAGGCGCTCTTCAGGCGGCGCTGGCGGCGAACTTCTCGTAGTAGAAGTTCGCCGGGGCGATGCCCTGTTCGCGGATGAACTGGCTCACCGCCTCCACCATTGGCGGCGGCCCGCACAGGTAGACATCCACA
>NZ_VYKE01000057.1:0-33272 GCF_032424515.1 Pseudomonas sp. JV245A | reverse complement strand
CCGGCTCAGCGCCTTGCTCGGCCATGAGCACGCCTCCCTGGCCCTGGCCCAGCGCTGCAGCGCGGTGGCGGCCGGCGCGCCGCTGTTCAACACCTTGCTCAACTACCGCCACAGCGTGCCGAACACGGCGGCGCCGGACGGCCTGGATATCTGGCAGGGCGTCGAACTGCTGGGGGGCGAGGAGCGCAGCAACTACCCGCTGAGCCTCAGCGTCGATGACCTGGGCGAAGGCTTCAGCCTGGCGCTGCTGGCCCAGGCCGGAATCGGTGCGCAGCGTGTCGGCGCTTATATGCAAAGTGCTCTGGAGCAACTGGCCCAGGCCCTGGAACACAACCCGCAGGCGGCCCTCGAACAGTGCTCGGTGCTGCCGCCACAAGAGCGCGAGCAACTGCTGGAGGGCTGCAATGCCAGCACCGCCGACTACCCCCGCGGGCAGACCCTGCACGGGCTGTTCGAGGCGCGAGCGGCACAGGCTCCCGACGCTGTGGCGCTGGTGCAGGGGCCGTTGCGCCTGAGCTACCGCCAGCTCAACCAGCAGGCCAATCAGCTGGCCCGGCAACTGCTGGAGTTGGGCGTGCACCCAGACGATCGCGTGGCCCTGTGCCTGCAACGCGGGCCGCACTTGTTGCGGGGCATGCTGGCGGTCCTCAAGGCCGGGGCGGCCTATGTGCCCATCGACCCGAGCCTGCCGGCCGAACGCATCGCCTACCTGCTGCAGGACAGCGCGCCGCTGGCGGTGCTGGTACAAAGCGCCACCCGCGAGCTGCCGGGCAGCCTTGCGGTGGTGTCGATCGATCTCGATGGGGTTGCCTGGCAGGAGGCCGAGCAGGGCAACCCGCTTCTGCCGCACCTGACCCCGGCGCACCTGGCCTATGTGATCTACACCTCCGGTTCCACTGGCCTGCCCAAGGGCGTGATGGTGGAGCACCAGAGCCTGGAAAACCTGGTGCACTGGCACTGCGCGAGTTTCGACCTGGGCCCGGGGCGGCACAGCTCCAGCGTCGCCGGCCTGGGCTTCGACGCCATGGCCTGGGAGGTCTGGCCGACCCTGTGCAGCGGCGCGACCCTGCACCTGCCGCCCGCCGAAGTGGGCAGCCAGGATATCGAAGCGCTGCTGCACTGGTGGCGCGCCCAGCCCCTGGATGTCAGCTTCCTGCCGACCCCGGTGGCCGAATACGCCTTCAGCCAGGGGCTCGGCCACCCCACACTGGACACCTTGCTGATCGGTGGCGACCGCCTGCGCCAGTTCGCCGCCGACCCGGGTTTTGCAGTGATCAACAACTACGGCCCCACCGAAGCCACGGTGGTGGCCAGCTCCGGGCGGATCGAGGCCGGTAGCGCCCTGCATATCGGCCGGCCCGTGGCCAATGCGCGGCTCTACCTGCTGGACGAACTGCAGCGCCCGGTGCCCCAGGGGGTCAGTGGCGAGCTGTATGTGGCCGGCGCCGGGGTGGCCCGGGGTTACCTCAACCGCCCGCAAATGACCGCTGAGCGCTTTCTCAACGACCCCTTCAGTGCCGAGCCCGAGGCACGCATGTACCGCACCGGTGACCTGGCCCGCTGGCGCGCCGACGGCAACCTCGACTACCTGGGGCGCAACGACGACCAGGTGAAGGTGCGCGGCATGCGCATCGAACCTGGGGAAATCGAGGCGGCGCTGCTCACCCATCCGGCCCTCAAGGAAGCCCTGGTGCTGGTCCGCGAGGGGCGCCTGCTGGCCTATTTCACTTCCCGTACCGAGGGCGTGCAAGCCGCCGCCGAAGACCTGCGCGACCACCTGCAAGGCCGGCTGCCGGACTACATGCTGCCGGTGGCCTATGTGCGCTTGCCGGCCATGCCCCTGACCGCCAACGGCAAGCTCGACCGCAAGGCCCTGCCACCGCCGGGGGAAGAGGCCTGGCTGAACCGGGAATTCGTGGCCCCCGAAGGCGAGGTGGAACAGGCCCTGGCACGGATCTGGAGCGAGGTGCTGCAGGTGGAGGCGGTGGGGCGCCATGATCACTTCTTCGAACTGGGCGGGCATTCGCTGCTGGCGGTGAACCTGATCGAACGCATGCGCCAGATCGGCCTGGACGCCGACGTGCGGGTGCTGTTCGGCCAGCCGACCCTGGCTGCGCTGGCGGCTGCGGTGGGCAGTGGCCGCGAGGTCGCGGTCCCGGCCAATCGGATCACCGCGGATTGCCCGCGCATCACCCCGGACCTGCTGCCGCTGGTGGAACTGGAGCAGGAAGCCATCGACCGAGTGGTGGCCAGCGTGCCCGGCGGCGTGGCCAACGTGCAGGACATCTACCCGCTGGCGCCGTTGCAGGAGGGCATCCTCTATCACCACCTGAGTGCCCGGCAGGGCGACCCCTACCTGCTGCAATCGCAGTTGGCCTTCGCCAGCCGGCAGCGCCTGGATGATTTCACCGCAGCCCTGCAGCGGGTGGTCGAGCGCCACGACATCCTGCGCACCGCGGTGCTCTGGGAAGGCCTGAAGCAGCCGCTGCAAGTGGTCTGGCGCCAGGCAGGGGTGCAGGTGCAAGAGGTGCAAGCGAACCCCGCCCAGGGCGAGGTCCTGGAGCAACTGCAGGCGCGCTTCGATGCCCGGCACCTGCGCCTGGACTTGACCCGGGCGCCGCTGATGCGCCTGGTGTATGCCCAGGACCCGGCCCGCCAGCGCATCGTCGCCATCCTGCTGTTCCATCACATGGCCCTGGACCACACCGCCCTGGAGGTGGTGCGCGAGGAAATCCAGGCCTGCCTGCTGGGGCAGTCGCCCGCGGGCACGGCGATTCCCTATCGCAACTACGTGGCCCAGGCGCGCCTGGGTGTGAGCCGTGAAGAGCACGAGGCATTCTTTCGCGAGATGCTCGGCGATATCGATGAGCCGACCCTGCCGTTCGGCCTGCAGGACGTGCAGGGCGATGGCGATGCCATCGAAGAGCGCCAGCAGGCCCTGGAGCCGTCACTGAGTGCGCGCCTGCGGACCCAGGCCCGGTTGCTGGGAGTGAGTGCGGCGAGCCTGTTCCACCTGGCCTGGGCCCGGGTCCTGAGCGTCACCTCGGGCCAGGACCGGGTGGTGTTCGGCACCGTGCTGCTGGGGCGCCTGAGCGCCGGGCAGGGCGCCGATCGGGCCCTGGGCATGTTCATCAACACCTTGCCGCTGCGGGTCGACCTGGATGCGCGTGGCAGCCGTGCCGCGGTCAAGGACACCCACGCCCGGCTCAGTGCCCTGCTGGGTCATGAACACGCCTCCCTGGCCCTGGCCCAGCGTTGCAGCGGGGTGGCCGCGCCGCTGCCGCTGTTCAGTGCCATGCTCAACTACCGCCACGGCAGCGACGGGGTGCCGAGCCAGGCCGTGCAACAGGCCTGGCAGGGCATCGAGACCCTGCACAGCGAGGAGCGCACCAACTACCCCCTGAGCCTCAACGTCGACGACCTGGGCCAGGGGTTCCGTCTCACCGCCATGACCCTGGCGCGGATCGGTGCCGAGCGTATCTGCGGCTACATGCAGCAGGCCCTGCTGGCCCTGGTGGAGAACCTGGAGACGGCGCCGCAGCGGCCCCTGCGCGAGGTGCCGATCCTGCCGCCGCAGGAGCGTCAGCACCTGCTGCAAGGGTTCAACGCCACGGCCGTGGATTACCCCCTGGAGCAGACCCTGCACGGGCTGTTCGAGGCCCAGGTACGGCGCAGCCCCGAGGCCACTGCGGTGCAGGCCGGCGAGCAGCAGCTGAGCTACGGCGAGCTCAACCGGCGCGCCAACCAGCTGGCCGGGCACCTGCTGCAACTGGGCGTCGGCCCCGACAGCCGGGTGGCGATCTGTGTCGAGCGCGGGCTGGAAATGGTGGTCGGCCTGCTGGCGATCCTCAAGGCCGGCGGCGCCTATGTGCCCATCGACCCGGGCTACCCCGCCGAACGCATCGCCTACATGCTCGACGACAGCGCGCCCCTGGCGGTGCTGGCCCAGGGCGCGACCCGGGCATTGCTCGGCGAACTGGCGCGGCCCCTGGTGGACCTCGACCAGCTGGCCTGGAGCGGGCCGGCGCCGGGCAACCCGCAAGTAGAGGGGCTGACCCCGGGGCACCTGGCCTATGTGATCTACACCTCCGGTTCCACCGGCCAGCCCAAGGGCGCGATGAACGAGCACCGGGCCGTGGTCAACCGCCTGTTGTGGATGCAGGCGCAGTACCGCCTTGGCACCGAGGACGCGGTGTTGCAGAAGACCCCGTTCAGTTTCGACGTCTCGGTCTGGGAGTTCTTCTGGCCGCTGTTCACCGGCGCGCGCCTGGTGATGGCGCGCCCCGACGGGCACAAGGACCCGGCCTACCTGCGCCAGGTGATCCGTGATGAACGCATCAGCACCTTGCACTTCGTGCCCTCGATGCTCGATGTGTTCCTGGCCCAGGGCGAGGGCGCCGAGGACCTGGGCCTGCGCCAGGTGATGTGCAGCGGCGAGGCACTGCCGGGCAGCCTGGTGCGGCGCTTCAAGCAGCAACTGCCACAGGTGGCATTGCACAACCTCTACGGCCCCACGGAGGCCGCGGTGGACGTCACTGCCTGGGATTGCAGCGGCCCGCTGGCCGATACCCCGGACCACACGCCCATCGGCAAGCCCATCGCCAATACCTGCATCTACCTGCTGGACGCGCAGATGCAGCCGGTGCCCCTGGGGGTGGTGGGCGAGCTGTACATCGGCGGGGTGCAGGTGGCCCGGGGTTACCTGAACCGCGAGCAGTTGAGCGCCGAACGTTTCCTCAAGGACCCGTTCAGCCAGGAACCGGGGGCGCGCCTGTACCGCACCGGCGACCTCGGGCGCTATCAGGCCGACGGCACTATCGAGTACCTGGGGCGCAACGACGACCAGGTGAAGATCCGCGGCCTGCGCATCGAACTGGGGGAGATCCAGGCGCGCCTGACTCAGCTGGAGGAGGTCAAGGAGGCGGTGGTACTGGCCCGCGAGGATGTGCCCGGCGACCAGCGCCTGGTGGCCTACTACACCACCCACGACAGCGCCCGGCGCCTGCCCGTCGAGCACCTGCGCACGCAACTGCTGCAGCACCTGCCGGAGTTCATGGTGCCGGCGCTGTTCGTGCACCTGGTGGCGCTGCCCCTGAGCGCCAACGGCAAGCTGGCGCGCAAGGAACTGCCGGCCCCGGGGCTGGAGGCGGCCCAGGTGCGCGAGTACGAGGCCCCGGTGGGCGACACCGAAATCGCCCTGGCGCGGCTGTGGGCCGAACTGCTCAATGTCGAGCGGGTGGGGCGTCACGATCATTTCTTTGAACTGGGTGGGCACTCACTGCTGGCGGTCAGCCTGATCAGCCGCATGCGTGAGCTAGGCATGGAAGCCGATGTCCGGGCGTTGTTCGAACAGCCGACCCTGGCGGCCTACGCGGCCATGACCGAACGAATGGAGATCGTCCTGTGAGCGTGATCGAACTGTTGGCGACACTGAAGGAAAAGGATGTGCAACTGGTGCTCAAGGACGACCAGCTGGTGGTCCAGGGCAACAAGCAGGCCCTGAGCGAACCGCAGCTACTGGCCCGCTTGCGCGAGCACAAGCCGGAGCTGATCGAGCTGATCCGCGCCGGCCAGTATTCGCCGAGCAAGGCCGGGCAGGTGCAGGTGCCGGCCAATGGCATCACCCCGGGCATCAGCCGCATCACCCCGGCGATGCTGCCCCTGGCCAACCTCGACCAGGAGGCCATCGAGCGCATTGTCGCCAGCGTCCCGGGCGGGGTCGCCAACGTGCAGGACATCTACCCCCTGGCGCCCCTGCAGGAGGGCATTCTCTACCACCACGTCAGTGCGCAGCAGGGCGACCCCTATGTGATGCAGGCGCAGTTCGCCTTCGCCAGCGAGGAACGCCTGGAAGCCTTTGCCGAGGCCCTGCGCGGGGTCATTGCGCGGCACGACATCCTGCGCACCGCGGTGCTCTGGGATGGCCTGGAGCAGCCGATGCAGGTGGTCTGGCGCGAGGCCGGGCTGGAGCTGCAAGAGGTCGAGACCGACCCTGCGGCCGGTGAGGTTCTGGCCCAGTTGCATGCGCGTTTCGACGCCCGCCACTATCGCCTGGACGTCAGCCAGGCGCCGCTGCTGCGCCTGGTGCATGCCCGGGATGAAGCCGGGCAGCGCATCGTCGCCATGCTGCTGTTCCACCACATGGCCCTGGACCACAGCGCCCTGGATGTGGTGCGCCACGAGATGCAGGCCTTCCTCTCCGGGCAGGCCGAGCGCCTGGGGCCGGCCATGCCGTTTCGCAACTACGTGGCCCAGGCGCGGCTGGGCATCAGCGAACAGGAGCACGAAGCGTTCTTCCGCCAGATGCTCGGCGATATCGACGAGCCGACCCTGCCTTACGGCCTGCAGGATGTGCAGGGCGATGGCCGGGCCATCGAGGAATGCACCCAGGCCCTGCCAACCGAGTTGAGCCAGCGCCTGCGGACCCGGGCCCGGCTGGCCGGGGTCAGCGCGGCCAGCCTGTTCCACCTGGCCTGGGGCCGGGTGCTGGGCACCCTGGCGGGCAAGCACAAGGTGGTGTTCGGCACTGTGCTGATGGGCCGCCTGCAAGGCGCCGAAGCCACCGAGCGGGCCCTGGGGATCTTCATCAACACCTTGCCGTTTCGCCTGGATGTGGACAGCCAGGGCCTGGGCGAGGCCCTCAAGGCCACCCATGCCCGGCTCACCACCTTGCTGCGCCACGAACACGCGGCCCTGGCCCTGGCCCAGCGTTGCAGCGGCGTGAGCGCACCGACCCCGCTGTTCAGCGCCTTGCTCAACTACCGGCACAGTGCTGCCGGGGCCAGTGCCGCGGCCCAGGCCGCCTGGGCCGGGATCAGCACCCTGAGCTCCGAGGAGCGCACCAACTACCCCCTGACCCTGAGCGTCGACGACCTCGGGCAGGATTTCAGCCTGACTCTGCTGGCCAGCACCCAGGTCGACCCGCGGCGCATCCTCGGCTACCTGCTGTGCACCCTGGAGAACCTGGCCCAGGCCCTGGAGCAGACGCCGCAACTGGCCCTGGAGCAGTTGCCGATCCTGCCGGTGGCGGAGCGCGAGCAGGTGCTGGAAGGCTTCAACCGCAGCGCGGTGGACTACCCCCGGGGGCAGGCTATCCATGGCCGCATCGAGGCCCAGGCGCAGCGCACCCCAGACGCCCTGGCGGCCTGCTACCAGGGCCGCTCGCTGAGCTATGCCGAGCTCAACCGACAGGCCAATGTCCTGGCCCGGCAACTGCGCGGGCTGGGGGTGCAGCCCGATGACCGGGTGGCCATAGTTGCCCGGCGCAGCCTGGAAACGGTGGTGGGCCTATTGGCGATTCTCAAGGCCGGGGCCTGCTATGTGCCCATCGACCCGGCCCACCCGGCCGAGCGTCTGAACTACCTGCTCCAGGACTGCGGCCCGCGGGCGGTGCTGACCCAGGCCGAGCTGCTGGGGCGCCTGCCGGCCCTGGCGGTGCCGGTGATCGAACTCAACCAGCGGTTGTGGCTCGATCAGACGGCGGACAATGCCCAGGTACCGGGGCTGAGCGCGGCCAACCTGGCCTATGTGATCTACACCTCCGGCTCCACCGGCCTGCCCAAGGGGGTGATGGTGGAGCACCGGACCCTGGGCAACCTGGTGGACTGGCACTGCCAGGCCTTCGACCTGCGTCCCGGCAGCCAGGCCTCGTGCCTGGCCGGCTTCGGTTTCGATGCCATGGCCTGGGAGGTCTGGCCGGCGCTGTGTGTGGGCGCGACCCTGCACCTGGCACCGGCCCAGGACGGCAGCGAGGACCTGGATGCCTTGCTCGCCTGGTGGCGTGCCCAGCCCCTGGACGTGAGCTTCCTGCCGACCCCGGTGGCCGAGTACGCCTTCAGCCAGGAGCAGGGCCACCCGAGCCTGCGCACGCTGCTGATCGGCGGCGACCGCCTGCGCCAGTTCAGCCACGACCAGGGCTTTGCCCTGGTCAACAACTACGGCCCCACCGAAGCCACGGTGGTGGCCAGTTCCGGGCCGATCCACGCCGGTGGCGAGCTGGACATCGGCCGGCCGGTGGCCAACGCGCGCATTTACCTGCTGGATTCCCAGCAGCGCCCGGTGCCCATCGGCGTCGCCGGTGAGCTGTATGTGGGCGGCGCCGGGGTGGCCCGGGGGTACCTCAACCGCCCGCAATTGACCGCTGAACGCTTTCTCGACGATCCCTTCAGCGACCAGCCTGGGGCGCGCATGTACCGCAGCGGCGACCTGGCGCGCTGGCTGGCGGACGGGCGCATCGACTACCTGGGGCGCAACGACGATCAGGTGAAGATCCGCGGCGTGCGCATCGAGCTGGGGGAAATCGAGACCCGTCTCTGCCAGTTCCCCGGTATCCAGGAGGCGGTGCTGCTGGCCCGCGAGGATCAGCCGGGCAACCCGCGGCTGGTGGCCTATTTCACCCAGCAGCAGGATGTCGCCCTGGACGTGGCGCAGTTGCGCGCCCACCTGCTGGCGCAGTTGCCTGACTACATGGTGCCGGTGGCTTATGTACGGCTCGACGCCTTGCCCCTGACCGCCAATGGCAAGCTCGACCGCAAGGCCCTGCCGGCGCCGGATCAGGCGGCGCTGTTTGGCCGTGAATACCAGGCCCCGCAAGGCGCTACCGAAACCACCCTGGCCGCGATCTGGCAGGAGGTGTTGCACCTGCCGCGGGTCGGGCGCCAGGATCACTTTTTCGAGCTGGGCGGCCATTCGCTGCTGGCCATGCGCATGGTGTCCCAGGTACGCCAGCGCCTGGGGGTGGAACTGGCCCTGGGCGAGCTGTTCGCCAATGCCGAGCTGAGCGCGGTGGCCGCGGTGCTGGAGCGCGCCGGGCGCAGCCATCTGCCGGAGATCTTCCCGGCGGTGCAGGATCACGACCTGCCGCTGTCCTTCGCCCAGCAGCGCCTGTGGTTCCTGGCGCAGATGGACGGTGCCGCCAGCGCCTACAACATTCCCATCGGCCTGGGCCTGCGCGGGCAGCTCGATCGCTCGGCGCTGCGCCAGGCGCTGCAGGCCATCGTCAGCCGCCACGCCACCTTGCGCAGCCGTTTCGTGCGCGTAGAGGACCAGCCCCAGGTGCTGATCGGGCCCCTGGACAGCGCTCTGGAACTGCACGAGGAAGACCTGCGCCAGGCGCCGCTGACCCTGGCCGGGCGGGTGCGTGCCGAAGCCGCCCAGGCCTTCGACCTGGAGCAGGGGCCGGTGATCCGCGCGCGCCTGCTGGCCCTGGCGGACGATCACCATGTGCTGCTCCTGACCCTGCACCACATCGTTGCCGATGGTTGGTCCATGAGCGTGCTGACCCGGGAGCTGGTGGCCCTGTACGAGGCCTTCAGCCAGGGCCGGCCCGATCCCTTGGCGCCGCTGGCGGTGCAGTACAGCGACTTTGCCCTGTGGCAACGGCGCTGGCTCAGCGGCGAGGTGCTGCAGCAGCAGAGTGACTACTGGCGCCAGGCCCTGGCCGGCGCGCCCAGCCTGCTGATGCTGCCCACCGACCGGCCGCGGCCGCAGCAGCAGGATTTCAGCGGTGGCAGCATCGAGCTGCTGCTGGACCGGGCCCTGAGCGACCAGCTCAAGGCCCTGAGCCAGCGCCATGGCTGCACCCTCTACATGACCCTGCTGGCCGGCTGGGGGCTGCTGCTGAGCCGCCTTTCGGGGCAGGACGATCTGCTGATCGGCAGCCCGGTGGCCAACCGCATGCGCGCCGAGGTGGAAGGGCTGATCGGGCTCTTCGTCAACACCCTGGCCCTGCGCCTGGACCTGGACCCGGGGCAGAGCGTGAGCGAGCTGCTGGCCCAGGTCCGCGCCCGCAGCCTGGAGGCCCAGGGGCACCAGGACCTGCCGTTCGAGCAGGTGGTGGAAATCGTCCGGCCCCAGCGCAGTCTGTCCCACAGCCCGCTGTTCCAAGTGGTGCTGACCTGGGTCGACAACTTCGCCCAGGACCTGCAACTGGGGGACCTGAAACTCGAAGGTGTGGCCGGGGCCAGCGCGGTGGCCAAGTTCGACCTGACCCTGAGCCTGGGAGAAAGCCAGGGGCAGATCCGCGGAACCCTGGACTACGCCACCGCGCTGTTCGATGAGGCCACGGTGCAGCGCTATGCCGCCTACCTGGTGCAGGTGCTGCGGGCCATGGTGGCCGACGATCAGCAATGCCTGGCCCAGGTGCAGTGGCTGGATGAGACCGAGCGCCGGCAACTGCTGGAGGATTTCAACGCCAGCGCCGTGGACTACCCACGGGGCCGGACCCTGGCCCAGCGCTTCGAGGCCTTTGCCGCTCGGCAGCCCGAGGCCACGGCCCTGCAGGTGGGCGCGCAGCGCCTGAGCTATGGCCAGTTGAATGCCCGGGCCAACCAACTGGCCTGGCACTTGCGGGAGCTGGGGGTGGGCCCGGATCAGCGGGTGGCGATCTGCGTCGAGCGCGGGCCGGGGATGGTGATCGGCCTGCTGGGGATTCTCAAGGCCGGTGGCGCCTATGTGCCCATCGACCCGGGTCACCCCGCGGAACGCATCGCCTACCTGCTGCAGGACAGCGCGCCGCTGGCGCTGCTGGTGCAGGGCAGCACCCGGGCCCTGGTGGGCCAACCGGCCATGGTTCGGGTGGACCTCGACCAGCCCGAGTGGCAGGCCCGCCCCGAGGGCAACCTGCAGGTGCCGGGCATGAGCTGCACGCACCTGGCCTATGTGATCTACACCTCCGGTTCCACCGGCCTGCCCAAGGGCGTGATGGTGGAGCATGCCAGCCTGGAAAACCTGCTGGACTGGCATTGCCAGGCCTTCGACCTGGGGCCGGGGCGACATGCCTCCAGCGTCGCCGGTTTCGGCTTCGACGCCATGGCCTGGGAACTCTGGCCGACGCTCTGCGGCGGCGCCACCCTGCACCTGCCGCCGGCCGGTATCGGCCACCAGGACCTCGACCAACTGCTGCACTGGTGGCAGGCCCAGCCCCTGGACCTGAGCTTTTTGCCGACCCCGGTGGCCGAATACGCCTTCAGCCAGGGCCTGGGCCACCCGACCTTGCGCACCCTGCTGATCGGCGGCGACCGCCTGCGCCAGTTCAGCCAGGAGCCGAGCTTTGCCGTGTTCAACAACTACGGCCCCACCGAAACCACGGTGGTGGCCAGCTCCGGGCGGCTGCTGGCCGGCGGGCCCCTGGACATCGGCCGGCCCATCGCCAATGCACGGATCTACCTGCTGGACCCGCAGCAGCGGCCGGTGCCCATCGGCGTCGCCGGTGAGCTGTATGTGGGCGGCGCCGGGGTGGCCCGGGGCTACCTCAACCGCCCGGAGCTGACGGCCGAACGCTTTCTTGAAGACCCCTTCAGCACCGTGCCGGGCGCACGCATGTACCGCAGCGGCGACCTGGCGCGCTGGCGGGCGGACGGGCGCATCGACTACCTGGGGCGCAACGACGACCAGGTGAAGGTACGTGGCGTGCGCATCGAGCTGGGGGAGATCGAGACCTGCCTCAACCGCCTTCCGGGCATCCGCGAGGCGGTGCTGCTGGCCCGGGAAGACCAGCCGGGGCAGACCCGGCTGGTGGCCTATTTCAGTGCAACCCCCGGCGCCGAGCCGAGCCCGGCCGAGCTGCGCAGGCGCCTGCTGGAGCAACTGCCGGAGTACATGGTGCCGGCGGCCTATGTGCACCTCGCTGCCTTGCCCCTGACCGCCAACGGCAAGCTCGACCGCCGGGCGTTGCCGCAACCGCCGCTGGAGGCGCTGCTGAGCCGGGACTATGTGGCCCCCGAGGGCGACAGCGAGATCGCCCTGGCGCAGATCTGGAGCGAGCTGCTGCAGGTCGAGCGGGTAGGGCGCCACGATCACTTCTTCGAACTGGGCGGCCATTCGCTGCTGGCCATGCGCATGCTGTCCCAGGTGCGGCAGCGCCTGGGGGTGGAGCTGGCCCTGGGCGAGCTGTTCGCCAATGCCGAACTGTGCGCCGTGGCCGCGGCCCTGGCCCGGGCCGAGCGCAGCAGCCTGCCGGACCTGCTGCCGGCGCCGCGCAACCAGCCGCTGGCGCTGTCCTTCGCCCAGCAGCGCCTGTGGTTCCTGGCGCAGATGGAAGGGGCCAACACCGCCTACAACATTCCCATCGGCCTGCGCCTGCGCGGGCCACTGGACGGCGCGGCCCTGCAGCAGGCCCTGGAGCGCATCGTCGCGCGCCATGAAACCCTGCGCAGCCGCTTTGCCCAGTACGGTGACGAAGCCCAGGTGCTGATCGCCCCGGCCGAATCCGGGCTGGAGCTGCTGCTGGAAAACCTGCGGGGCCACCCCCAGGCCAGCGACGCCTTGCAGGCCCTGGTGCAGGGCGAGGCCTCGGCGCCGTTCGACCTGCAACGCGGGCCGCTGATCCGCGGGCGCCTGGTCAGCCTGGCGGACGACCACCATGTGCTGTTGCTGACCCTGCACCATATCGTCAGCGATGGCTGGTCCATGGGCGTGCTGACCCGGGAACTGGTGGCGCTGTACCAGGCCTTCAGTCGTGGCCTGCCCGACCCCCTGGCGCCGCTGGCGGTGCAGTACAGCGACTTTGCCCACTGGCAGCGGCACTGGCTCAGTGGCGCGGTGCTGGAGCAGCAGGCGCAGTACTGGCGGCAGGCCCTGGAGGGGGCGCCGCCGTTGCTCATGCTGCCCACCGACCGGCCACGGCCGGCCCAGCAGGACTACGCCGGCAGCAGCGTCGAGGTGCGTCTGGATGCGCAATTGACCGCCGGCCTGCGCGCCCTGAGCCAGCGCCATGGCACCACCTTGTACATGACCCTGATGGGCGCCTGGGCGCTGCTGCTGGGGCGGCTCTCGGGGCAGGCCGAGGTGGTGATCGGCACCCCGGTGGCCAACCGCATGCGCGCCGAGGTGGAAGGGTTGATCGGGCTGTTCGTCAACACCCTGGCCCTGCGCCTGGACCTGGAGGCGGCGCCCCGGGTCCAGGCGCTGCTGGCCCAGGTCCGCGCCCGCACCCTGGAGGCCCAGGCTCACCAGCACCTGCCGTTCGAGCAGGTGGTGGAGATCCTGCGGCCGTTGCGCAGCCTGTCCCACAGCCCGCTGTTCCAGACCCTGTTCACCTGGCAGAACGGCGACGGCCCGCAGCTGGAGCTGGGGGACCTGCAACTGGAGGGCATCCACGAGGCCAGCCACTTCGCCAAGTTCGACCTGTCCCTGAGCCTGGGGGAGGTGCAGGACCGCATCGAAGGCAGCCTGGAATACGCCACGGCGCTGTTCGATGAAACCACCATGCTGCGGTATGCCGGCTACCTGCAGCGGGTGCTGCAGGCCATGGTGGCCGATGAACAGATGCTGCTGGCACAGGTGCCGCTGCTGGATGCCGCCGAGCGCGAACAGCTGCTGCACGGCTTCAATGCCACCGCCCGCGACTACCCCCTGGAACAGACCCTGCACGGGCTGTTCGAGACCCAGGTGTTGCGCAGCCCCGAGGCCATCGCCGTGCAGGCCGGCGAGCAGCAGCTGAGCTACCGCGAGCTCAACCAGCAGGCCAACCAACTGGCCGGGCACCTGCTGCACCTGGGCGTCGGCCCCGACAGCCGGGTGGCGATCTGTGTCGAGCGCGGGCTGCCCATGGTGGTGGGCCTGCTGGGCATCCTCAAGGCCGGCGGCGCCTATGTGCCCATCGACCCGGGCTACCCCGCCGAACGCATTGCCTACATGCTCGACGACAGCGCGCCCCAGGCGCTGCTGGCCGATAGCGCGACCCGGCCGCTGCTGGGCAACCTGGCGCTGCCCCTGGTGGATCTCGACCAGCCGCAATGGCACCGCCAGCCCCGGGTCAACCCGCGGCTCAACGGCCTGACCCCGAGCCACCTGGCCTATGTGATCTACACCTCCGGTTCCACCGGCCGGCCCAAGGGCGCGATGAACGAGCACCGGGCCGTGGTCAACCGCCTGCTGTGGATGCAGGAGCAGTACCGTCTCACTGCCGAGGACGCGGTATTGCAGAAGACCCCGTTCAGTTTCGACGTCTCGGTCTGGGAGTTCTTCTGGCCGTTGTTCACCGGCGCACGGCTGGTGATGGCGCGCCCCGATGGGCACAAGGACCCGGCCTACCTGCGCCAGGTGGTCCGTGATGAACGCATCAGCACCTTGCACTTCGTGCCCTCGATGCTCGATGTATTCCTGGCCTATGGCGACACCCGCGAATGCGCCGGCCTGCGCCAGGTGATGTGCAGCGGCGAGGCGCTGCCGGGCAGCCTGGTGCGGCGCTTCAAGCAGCAGTTGCCGCAGGTGGCGCTGCACAACCTCTACGGCCCCACGGAAGCGGCGGTGGACGTCACCGCCTGGGATTGCGCCGGCCCGCTGGCACAGACCCCGGACAACACCCCCATCGGCAAACCCATCGCCAATACCCGCATCTACCTGCTGGACGGGCAGATGCAGCCGGTGCCCCGGGGCGTGGTGGGCGAGCTGTACATCGGTGGGGTGCAGGTGGCCCGGGGTTACCTGAACCGCGAACAACTGAGCGCCGAACGCTTCCTCAAGGACCCGTTCAGCCAGGAACCGGGCGCGCGCCTGTACCGCACCGGCGACCTGGCCCGCTACCTGGCCGACGGCACTATCGAGTACCTGGGGCGCAACGACGACCAGGTGAAGATCCGTGGCCTGCGCATCGAGCTGGGAGAAATCCAGGCGCGCCTGACCCAGCTCGAAGGGGTCAAGGAAGCGGTGGTGCTGGTCCGGGAAGATGTGCCGGGCGACCAGCGCCTGGTGGCCTACTACACCACCGTTGCCGGGCAGCCGGCCCTGGAGGTGGAACAACTGCGCCGGGCGCTGCTGGAACACCTGCCGGAGTTCATGGTGCCGGCGCTGTTCGTGCACCTGGCGGCGCTGCCCCTGAGCCCCAACGGCAAGCTGGAACGCAAGGCCCTGCCGGCCCCGGGGCTGGAGGCGGCCCAGGTGCGCGAATACGAGGCCCCGGTGGGCGACACCGAGATCCTCCTGGCGCAACTCTGGGCCGAACTGCTCAAGGTCGAGCGGGTGGGGCGCCACGACCACTTCTTCGAGCTGGGCGGCCATTCGCTGCTGGCGGTGAGCCTGATCGGCCGCATGCGCCGGGCCGGGCTCTCGGCGGATGTGCGGGTGCTGTTCGGCCAGCCGACCCTGGCGGCCCTGGCCGCTGCCGTGGGCCGCGGTCGCGAGGTGCAGGTACCGGCCAACCTGATCTACCGCGACTGCCCGCGCATCACCCCGGACCTGCTGCCGCTGCTGGCACTGGACCAGGCCGCCATCGACCGGGTGGTGGCCACGGTGCCCGGCGGTACCGCCAATGTGCAGGACATCTACCCGCTGGCGCCGTTGCAGGCCGGCATCCTGTTCCACCATCTGGCGGCTGGAGCGGGTGACCCCTACGTGTTGCAGGCGCAGTTCGCCTTTGCCAGCACCGAGCGCCTGCAGGCCTTCGCCCAGGCCTTGCAGGGGGTGATCGAACGCAATGACATCCTGCGCAGCGCGGTGCTCTGGGAAGGCCTGGCGCAGCCGCTGCAAGTGGTCTGGCGCCAGGCGCCGCTGTGCTGCGAAGAGATCGCCCTGGAGCCTGGCGACGGCGAGGTGCTGGGCCAGTTGCAGGCGCGCTTCGACAGCCGTCGCTACCGCCTGGACATCGCCCAGGCGCCGCTGCTGCGCCTGGTGCATGCCGCCGACCCGGTGAACCAGCGAGTGGTGGCCCTGCTGCTGTTCCATCACCTGGTGATGGACCACGTGGCCCTGGAGGTGCTGCAGCACGAACTGCAAGCCTTCCTCCTGGGCCAGCAGCAGCGCCTGGGGGAAGCGGTGCCGTACCGCAACTACGTGGCCCAGGCGCGCCTGGGCATCGGCGAGGCCGAGCATGAGGCGTTCTTCCGCCAGATGCTCGGCGATATCGACCAGCCGACCCTGCCGCTGGGCCTGCAGGAAGTACCGGGAGGCAGCGCCGAACTCAGCGAAGCGCGCCAGCCCCTGGACCGCCTGCTGAGCCGGTGCCTGCGCTTGCAGGCGCGGCAACTGGGGGTCAGTGCCGCAAGCCTGATGCACCTGGCCTGGGGCCGGGTGCTGGGCAGCCTGGCGGGGCAGCAGCAGGTGGTGTTCGGCACCGTGCTGCTGGGGCGGATGCAGGGCGGCGAGGGCGCCGAACGGGCCCTGGGAGTGTTCATCAACACCTTGCCGCTGCGGGTCGATCTGGGCGAGTTGCCGGTGCGCGAGGCCCTGCTGGCCACCCATGAGCGGCTGGCGCAGCTGCTTGGCCACGAACAGGCGCCGCTGGCCCTGGTCCAGCGTTGCAGTGGGGTGGAGCCGGGTACACCGTTGTTCAGCAGCCTGCTCAACTACCGCCACAGTGCCCCGGCGGCAAACCAGGCGGGGCAGGCCGACAGTGCCTGGGAGGGCATGCAGTTGCTCAATGCCCAGGAGCGCAGCAACTACCCGCTGACCCTGAGCATCGACGACCTGGGGGACGGCTTCATGCTCACCGCCGTGGCCGCCGGGATCGATGCCCGGCGCATCTGCGACTACCTGCACGGCACCCTGGAACAGCTGCTGCTGGCCCTGGAACAGCAACCGGAACAGGCCATCGGCCAGGTGCCGGTGCTGCCGCAGGCCGAGCGCCGGCAGATACTGGAGGGCTTCAACGACACGGTGCGCGACTACCCGCGCGAGCAGGCCCTGCACCAGTGTTTCGAGGAGCAGGTGCTGGCCCGGCCGCAGCAGGTGGCAGCGGTGCAGGGCGCCGAACAGCTCAGCTATATCCAGCTCAACACCCGGGCCAACCAACTGGCCCAGCATCTGCTGCAACTGGGGGTGCAGCCCGGGGATCATGTGGCGCTGCTGCTGCCGCGCTCCCTGGACCTGCTGGTGAGCCAACTGGCGGTGAGCAAGTGCGGCGCCGCCTATGTACCGCTGGACGTCAACGCCCCGGCCGAGCGCCTGGGGTTCATGCTGGCCGACAGCGGGGCGCCGGTGCTGCTCAGCCACAGCGAGCGGGTGCTGGAAGCCGCGGTGCAACGGGTCGACCTGGACCGCCTGCGCTTCGACCGGCTGGCCGGGCACAACCCGAACCTGGCGCTGTCGTCCGAGGCGGTGGCCTACGTCATGTACACCTCCGGTTCCACTGGAGCGCCCAAGGGCGTGCGGGTGCCGCACCGGGCCATCACCCGGCTGGTGATCAACAACGGCTATGCCGATTTCAACCCCGAGGACCGGGTGGCCTTCGCCTCCAACCCGGCCTTCGACGCCAGCACCCTGGAGGTCTGGGGGCCGCTGCTCAACGGTGGCCGGGTCGTGGTGGTGGACCACGCGACATTGCTGGACCCGCACGCCTTCGGCTCGCTGCTGGAACGCACCGGGGTCAGCCTGCTGTTCCTCACCACCAGCCTGTTCAACCAGTACGTGCAACTGATTCCCCAGGCCTTCAAGGGGCTGCGCATGCTGCTCTGTGGCGGCGAACGGGCGGATGCCACGGCCTTCCGGCGGATCCAGGCCGAGCTGCCGCACTTGCGCCTGGTCAACGGCTACGGGCCCACCGAGACCACCACCTTTGCCGTGACCCATGAGCCCGGTGAGCTGGCGGCGGATGCCGACAGCGTGCCCATTGGCCGGCCGCTGTCCAACACCCGGGTGTACGTGCTCGATGCCCTGGGCCAGCCGCTGCCGGTGGGGGTGGTGGGGGAGCTGTACATCGGGGGTGATGGCGTGGCCCTGGGCTACCTCAACCGTCCGGACCTGTCGGCGCAGAAGTTCCTCATCGACCCGTTTCACCAGCAGACCCACGGCACCGCTGCGCCGGCCCTGATGTACCGCACCGGCGACCTGGGCCGCTGGCTGGAAAATGGTCTTCTGGAATGCATCGGGCGCAATGACGAGCAAGTGAAGATCCGCGGCCTGCGCATCGAACCCGGGGAAATCCAGGCGCAGTTGGCCCGCTTCCCCGGCCTGCGGGACGGCGTGGTCGTGGTGCGTGAAGACAGCCCCGGGGACAAGCGCCTGGTGGCCTACTACACCCTGCACGAGCACACCCCGGCGCCGGACGCCGAGCAACTGCGCAGCCACCTGCAACAGCAGTTGCCGGACTACATGGTGCCCCTGGCCTATGTGCACTTGCAGGCCTTGCCCCTGACCCGCAACGGCAAGCTGGACCGCCGTGCGCTGCCGGCGCCCGGCAGCGCGGCCCAGCTCGCCCAGGCCTATGCCGCGCCCCAGGGCGCGCTGGAGCAGGCCCTGGCCGGGCATTGGGCGGCGGTGCTGAAGCTCGAGCAAGTAGGGCGCCACGACCACTTCTTCGAACAGGGCGGGCATTCGCTCTCGGCCATCCAGTTGCTCAACCGCCTGCAACAGGCGGCGTACGACGTGACCCTGGCGGAGCTGTTCCAGCACGCCACGGTGGCGGCCATGGCGCGCCTGTTGAGCGAGCGCACGGCCGCGCCGCGCTCCACCGAGCTGATCCCGGTGCGCACCGGCGGCAGTGGCCCGGCGCTGTTCCTGGTCCATGAGTTCACCGGGCTGGACGTGTATTTCCCGGCCCTGGGCCAGCACCTGGACGGCGATTTCCCGATCTACGGCCTGCCCGGCGTGGCGGTCGGCGAGCCGCAGTTGCGCACCCTGGAATGCCTGGCCACACGCTTGCTTGACGTGATGCGCAAGGCCCAGCCGCAGGGGCCATATCGCCTGGCCGGCTGGTCCTTCGGTGGGGTCCTGGCCTATGAGATCGCCCAGCAGTTGCTGGGCCTGGACCAGGAGGTGGAGTTCCTCGGCCTGATCGACAGCTACGTGCCGCGCCTGACCGACCAGGGCAAGGCTCGCTGGTCTGGCGAGCACGCGCACAAGCGCCACCTGCTGTTGCAGTGCCGCGCCTACTGGAGCGCCCAGGGCGCGGCCGGGGTGCAGCCCCTGGCGCACCTGGAACAACTGGAGGCGCTGCTGGAGCCACTGGACTTTGCCGAGCTGCTGCAACGCTGCCGCGACCAGGGGCTGCTGTTCGAGCAACTGGCCACGGCGCCGCCGCAAGCGCTCGGCCATTACCTGGACCGCGAGGTCGCCCACGGCCATGCCCTGGCCCATTACCGGGTCCATCCCCTGGGCATGCCGGTGCATCTGTTCTGCGCCGCCGAACGGCCCACCGAGCTGTCCCGGCGCAGCCCGACCCTGGGCTGGGGCGAGATCCTGCCGGCGGGCGAACTGCACTGCATCAGCGTACCCGGGGACCACCTGAGCATGATGAAGGCGCCGCATATCCAGGCCCTGGGGCATGCCCTGGGCCAGGCCCTGGCGGCGGCCAGGGCCAAGGGCGCGGTGAGCGCTGTGCCGCACCAGCCCTTGCTGCGGATCCAGAGCGGGCGCCCCGGGCACACGCCGATCTTCTGCGTGCCCGGGGCCGGTGACAGCATCACCGGCTTTATTGGCCTGAGCGAGGCCCTGGGGGCCGAATGGCCGATCCTCGGCCTGCAGGCCCGGGGCCTGGACGGCTGCGGGGTGCCCCATGGCCAGGTCGAAGTGGCGGCCCGGCATTACCTGGAGGCCATCACCGCCGAGTACCCCGACGGGCCGCTGCACCTGATCGGCCATTCCTTCGGCGGCTGGGTGGCATTCGAGATGGCCGGGGTCCTGCAGGCCGCCGGTCGCGAAGTGGTGTCGCTGACCCTGATCGACAGTGAGGCTCCCGGAGGCAATGGCGCGCTAGGGCGGCCCTATACCACCACCGCGGCGCTGTGGCGCTTGATCGAATCCATGCAACTGGCTGCAGGCCAGGACATGGGCATCGACCCCGAGCGCTTCGCCGCCGAGGACGATGGCATGCAGATGCACCTGCTGCATGCCGGCATGGTACGGGTCGGGCTGTTGTCCCCGCGCGCCGATCCGCGGGCCATGCACGGCCCGGCGCGAACCTTCGCCAGCGCCCTGCGCACCCGCTACCAGCCTCTGCGCCCGTACCAGGGCAAGGTGCGCCTGGTGCTGGCGGGTGACCCGAGCCTGGACGCCGCCGGCAACCGCCGGGAGCAGCAGGGGATGGTCCAGGGCTGGCGCCGGCAGGCTGCGCACCTGCAGGTGTGGTACGGCCCGGGCAACCACTTCAGCCTGCTCAAGGCGCCCAACGTCTACCACCTGGCGGCCTGGTGGCATGACGGCCTGGCGCTGCCCCAGGGGGAGGTCATGTCATAGGGCGCGGGGCAACACAGGCGCTGGCCCTGCCGGCGCCTGGACACCCGGTTTCATTCATCTGGAACACCGCTCACTACGGCAGCACGGTGTTCTGTAAGGGGGCTCGCCGCTGGCCGGTGCAGCCCGCCCTCAACGGACTTGTGGTCATCTATGGAAAAGTCGAAGTTTCGCAAAATCGGTATGGGGCTGTTGCTGGTGGTTGTGGCCGGGTTGATTTTCTATACGGTGCAGGCGCCGGCGGAGCCGCCGCAGTACCTGACCGCCAAGGTCGAACGGGGGGATATCGAGAACGCGGTCCTGGCCTCGGGCCTGCTCGAAGGCATCAAGCAGGTGGATGTCGGGGCCCAGGTCTCCGGGCAGTTGAAGTCGCTCAAGGTCAAGGTCGGGGACAAGGTGAAAAAGGGCCAGTGGCTGGCGGAAATCGACCCGCTGGTGCTGCAGAACACCCTGCGCCAGGCCCAGGTGGACGAGGAGAACCTGCAGGCCAAGCGCCGCGCCACTGCGGCCCAGCTCAAGGAAACCAAGGCCATCTACGAGCGCTACCGTGACTTGCAGTCCGACGCCTCGATTTCCCAGCAGGATTACGAGACCGCCGAATCCAACTACGAGGTGCAGCGGGCCAACCTGCTGTCCCTGGACGCGCAGATCAAGAGCGCGCACATCCAGATCGACACCGCCAAGGTCAACCTGGCCTACACCCGCATCGTCGCGCCGATCGATGGCGATGTGGTGGGGGTGGTGACCCAGGAAGGCCAGACGGTGATCGCCAACCAGCTGGCGCCGGTGCTGCTCAAACTGGCGGACCTGGACACCATGACCGTCAAGGCCCAGGTTTCGGAGGCCGATGTGATCCATATCGCCCCCGGCCAACAGGTGTACTTCACTATCCTCGGCGAGGCGGAAAAACGCTACTACGCCAAACTGCGGGGCACTGAGCCGGCGCCGCAGAACTTTCTCGAGACCCAGACCGCCGGCACCCCCAAGCAGAACACCGCGGTGTTCTACAACGCGCTGTTCGACGTGCCCAACCCGGACCATCGGCTGCGCATTTCCATGACTGCCCAGGTGCGCATCGTGCTGGATACCGCCAAGGACGTGCTGATGGTACCGGTGGCGGCCCTGGGCCCGCGCAATGCCGACGGCAGCTTCGCGGTGCGGGTGCTGGACGCCAAGGGCCATGCCCAGGCGCGCAACGTCAGCACCGGGATCAACAACAACGTCAAGGTGCAGATCAAGGACGGCCTGGCGGAGGGTGACCGGGTGGTGATCGGTGATCCGCTGCCCGGCACGGCAGGGGCCTGAGCATGAGCGAGCCCCTGCTGCACCTCACCGGCATCAGCCGCAGCTTCACCGCCGGGGATCGGGAGTTCCTGGCCCTCAAGCACATCGACCTGAGCATCCAGGCCGGGGAAATGGTGGCGATCACCGGGGCCTCGGGGTCGGGCAAGTCGACCCTGATGAACATCCTCGGCTGCCTGGACTATGCCACCGCCGGCAGCTACAAGGTCAACGGCCGGGAAACCCGCGACCTCGACGACCAGGCCCTGGCGGAACTGCGCCGCGACTACTTCGGCTTCATCTTCCAGCGCTACCACTTGCTGCCGCACCTGAGCGCCATGCACAACGTCGAGATGCCGGCGATCTACGCCGGTACCCCGCAAGTCAGGCGCCATGGCCGGGCCCGGGAACTGCTGGCGCGCCTGGGTTTGTCCGGGCACCTGGGCCACCGGCCCAACCAGCTCTCCGGCGGCCAGCAGCAGCGAGTGAGCATCGCCCGGGCGCTGATGAACGGCGGCGAAGTGATACTCGCCGACGAACCCACCGGTGCCCTGGACACCGCCAGCGGCAAGGAGGTGATGAACATCCTCCAGGAACTGCACGGCCTGGGGCACACGGTGATCATCGTCACCCACGACCCCAAGGTGGCGGCCAACGCCCAGCGCATCATCGAAGTGCGCGACGGCGAGATCGTCAGCGACCGGGCCAACCCGCGCCCGGCGGACGAGGCGCCGAGCGAGCCACCGGTCAGCGTGCGGCCCGCCGGTGCGCGGCGCCTGGTGGCCAGCCTGGGGCTGTTCAAGGAGGCCTTCGTGATGGCCTGGGTGGCGCTGGTCTCGCACCGCATGCGCACCCTGCTGACCATGCTCGGGATCGTCATCGGCATCACCTCGGTGGTGTCCATCGTGGCCATCGGCGAGGGCGCCAAGCGCTACGTGCTCAAGGACATCCAGGCCATTGGCAGCAACACCATCGACATCTTCCCCGGGGCCAGTTTCGGCGACAGCCGGGCGGCGGCGATCCAGACCCTGATGCCCGCCGACGTGACGGCCCTGAACCAGCTGTACTACGTCGACAGTGCCACGCCCATGGTCGGCCGCAGCCTGTTGCTGCGCTACGGCAACATCGACCTCAACGCCACGGTCAACGGCGTCAGCCACCTGTATTTCCAGGTTCGCGACATCAAGCTGGCCAGCGGCATTTCCTTCAGCGAGAACGACGCGCGGCGCCAGGCCCAGGTGGTGGTGATCGACCACAACACCCGCAACCGCCTGTTCGGCCCGGATGTCGACCCGCTGGGGCAGGTGATCCTGGTGGGCAACCTGCCGTGCACGGTGATCGGCGTGACCCGGGAGAACAAGAACATGTTCGCCGCCAGCAACCTGCTGAACGTCTGGCTGCCCTACGAGACCGCCGCCGGGCGGGTGCTCGGCCAGCGCCACCTGGACAGCATCAGCGTGCGGATCAAGGACGGCCAGCCGAGCAAAGTGGTGGAGGAGCATGTGAAGAAGCTGATGGAGCAGCGCCACGGCACCAAGGATTTCTTCACCAACAACCTCGACAGCATCATGCAGACGGTGCAGCGCACCAGCCGCTCCCTGGCCCTGCTGCTGTCGCTGATCGCGGTGATTTCCCTGGTGGTGGGGGGAATCGGGGTGATGAACATCATGCTGGTGTCGGTCACCGAGCGGACCCGGGAGATCGGCATCCGCATGGCGGTGGGGGCCCGGCAGTCGGATATCCGCCAGCAGTTCCTGGTGGAGGCGGTGATGGTCTGCCTGATCGGCGGGGCCATCGGCATCAGCCTGTCGTTCGCCATCGGCTACCTGTTCACCCTGTTCATCAAGGAGTGGGAGATGGTGTTTTCCATGGGGTCGATCATTACCGCGTTCGCCTGTTCGACCCTGATCGGCATCGTCTTCGGCTTCGTTCCGGCGCGCAACGCCGCGCGCCTGGATCCCATCGAAGCCCTGGCCCGGGATTGACAGGCCGTAGACCGAACCGCCGGCGCTGGGGCCGGCGGGGGTTACAGGGCCAAGGCCGGATCAGGCCGTCGGGGTTTCGCTGCTGTGCGGCGCTTGTTCCTCGGGCGAGTACATCCAGCGCAGCAGCGAGTGCCGGCCACTGATGCCGAGCTTGATGGCGGCGCGCTTCAAGTAGCTTTCGACGGTATTGACCTTGAGCTTGAGCTGCTCGGCCAGCTGCGGCGCGGTGCGCCCGGCCAGCAGCCCGACACAGACCTCCAGCTCGCGGTTGGACAGGCGCAGCCCGGACTGTTCCAGGCGCGCGGCAAAGCGCAGGCGCAGGCTTGCCAGGCCCTCGATGGCGGCACTGTCCTGCTCGGCGGCATCGCCCCGGGGCTGCAGGGCGCTGATGTGTTTTTCCACCATGGGCAGCAGCAACGGCGAGATGTCCTCCAGCAGCAGGCGTTCCTGGGGGGAAAAGCTCTGGTCCTGGCTGCTGCGGTACACCGAGAGCACGTAGTGGTAGGAGTCCTTGCGCCCGGTCAGGTGCAGTTGTGCCGGGTCCGCGTGGCCGCGCTGGCGTTGCAGCGACGGGCCCGGGGCCGGTTCGCCGGGTTGTTCGGGAAAGCCGGTGAGCAGCAGCGGGTCATTGCTGGCATGGGCATCGCTGTACAGAGGGTGGCGGGTCTGCATCAGGGTGTTGCCGGTTCTGCCGACGGCCTGTTCCGGGTCGGCCCGCAGTTGGGTGATATGGGTGGCGTCCACAGCCAGCTGGGTGAGTATCAGGTCGTGCAGCATGCGCGGAAAGTTGCGGCTGCCGGTGCTGGCGATGACCTTACCAATGTGTGGAAACAGTATTTGTGAGTTCATCATTTCATCCATGAATGTGAAGGTGTGGAGGGGGGCTGCCTTATAGCAACGAGTTTGGGTCAGGGTTGATTTACCTCCTGTTTGCTCTGGGCGACAAAGGGTCGCCTCGTATCCTAGTACAGGGTTGCGGTGGCTGTTTGATGAAGTGCGCAAAATCTTTCACCGCGGGCGCAGCGGTGCGGTGCTGCGTTGCACAGCACCGGGGCCGGGCTTGCAGGTGGGCCGGGTTACGGGCGCTTCTCGCAATTGACCATCCATGGCACACCAAAGCGGTCCACCAGCATGCCGAAGCGCTCGGCCCAGAAGGTGGCTTCCAGGGGCATCTGCACGTTGCCCTGTTCGGCCAGGGCGGCGAATACCCGTTCGGCTTCGGCGGCGTTGTCGATGTTCAGCGAGATCGAACAGCCGTGGATGCCCAGGTAGGGCAGCTCAGGGGTGGTGTCCGAGCCCATCAGCACCTGGTCGCCGACGCTCAGGCGGGTGTGCATGATGCGTTCGTGACAGTCGGCAGAGATGTGATCACGGGCCGGGCTTTCACCGAAGGTCATCATCATTTCCAGGGTGCCGTTCAGGCATTGGGCATAGAAGGTGAAGGCGGCCTTGCAGGTGCCGTTGAACACCAGGTAGGGGTTGATTTTCATGCTGTGCTCCGGTCGCAGGTAACGGGCAGGCACGCGGGCCTGTGGACGAACTTCCATAGCAAAGCCGCTATCGGCCCTGCGCGGAGGTTTTTTTATAGATGGTTTTTCCATGCTCGCCCGTGGCGATATAACCGTCGCCGCGCCATTGGGGGCGCGGCGGCGGTGCGGGCGGGGGTTACAGGCGCGGCTGCTCCTGGGGCGTGCCGAGCAACTGGTGCAGGGTGTTGATCAGCGCCTGCTGGCGCAGCCGGTCCTCCTGGTGCCGGGCTTCGGCGGCGGCGACATCGGCGTTGCAGTGCGGGCAGGTGCTTTCATGGGCGTGGATGTACTCCAGGCAACTGCGACACAGGGCCAGGCGCGGCGGGATGCGGCCTTCCTCGGGCGACGCCTGGCCCTGGTTGACCCAGGCCAGCTTGATCACCTGGCCGCTGTCGTTGACGCTCGATACCGCCTCGCCGGTGTCGATGCGTTCGGTGATCAGGTCGAAACGGCCCACCGAGAACGACGCCGGGCCGGCGTCTTCGAGCTTGACGATGCGTTCGCGCAGGCCCTTTTTCGCCAGGTCCAGGGTCCGGTAGTGGCAGTAGGGATTGTTCCCTGGCTTGCCCAGCAGCGAGTGCGAGGTCCAGGTGCAGCCGCCGCGGCAGACATCGTTGTAGTAACAGGTGCGGCAGTAGCCCCACAGGTCGTCCACCGAGCGCAGGCGGCCGAAGTGGATGCCTTCGCTGTAGTGCCAGATGTCGTGCAGGCTCATGCTGCGCACGTTGCCACCGGAGAAACCCACGGTGGCCAGGGACGGGCAGCCCTTGACCGTGCCGTCGGCCTCCAGGGCCAGGACCGTCTGCCCGGCGGCGCAGCCGCTCCAGTGCACGCGGTCGTCGCCGAAGCCGCGCCACATGTGCTCGTAGGGGCCGTAGTAGCCGATGTTGTTGCCCACATTCATCAGCAGCCCGCGCTCGGCGCCTTCGCGGTACAGGCGCGCCAGCAGCGGCATCACCTCCAGCAACTGGTAGGGCTGCAGCAGCAGCTCGGGGTGATCCACCGCATTGCCCATGGCCACGGTCAGCTGGATCTGCCAGTGGCTGGCGCCGGCATCGATGATCAGCTCCATCAGGGCCGGCAGGTCGGGCAGGGTGGCGGCGCCGATCTGCGTGTTGACGCTGACCTTGAGCCCGGCCTGCTTGGCCCGGCGCAGGGTATCCAGGGCCTTGTCGAAGGAGCCGGGGACATTGCGCACCGCGTCATGCAGCGGCGCCAGGCCATCCAGGGAGACGCCGACGCCATTGAGCCCGGCATCCACCGCGGCCTGCATCTTGGCCGGGGTCAGGTTGCGCCCGCCGGTCTGGATCGCCACGTACATGCCGTGGTCGTGGATGGCCTGGATCAGCCGCGTCCAGTCCTTGCGCAGATAGGCTTCGCCACCGATCAGGGTGACTTCCCGGGTGCCCAGGGCGGCGATCGAATCGATCACCGACAGGCATTCCTGGGTATTGAGTTCGCCCGGGCGCCGATGCCCGGCGCGGGAGCCGCAATGCAGGCACTTGAGGTCGCAGGCGAGGGTGATTTCCCAGACCACATGCACCGGGACAAAGCGCTTGAGGTCGGTTTCGCTGAGGTAGCGGGCGGGGAGACGGTCTGACATGAGAGTTCCTTGCGCACCCGGCGGTGCGCGGCACCAACCCATCGAAATAGGCGCGCCTTCCTTGTGTCGCAATGGCGCGGTCGTTTTGTGGCAGCCCCCGGGGCCGCGGCGGGCGGCCCCGGGGGCTGGTGGTCAGCGCTGTTCCAGGCGGCTGATTTCTGCCTGCAACTGCTGCACCGCCTGGGTCAGGTTGTCAGCGTTGGCCAGTTGCTGCTCGCCCTGGGCCACCAGTGCCTTGAGCCGCGCCAGGTCGCCGCTGGCCTGGGCCTGCTGCAGCGCCACGGCATACAGCGGGTGGCGCACTTCGGCGGCCGGGCCGGCCTGGCTGGCGTAGTCCGCCGCCTGTGCCTGCTCCACCGGGGCCGGGCTCACGGCGGCGTGTTGCACCACGTGCCAGTGCCCCTGGAACTGGTACTTGTAGCTGGCGAAGCCGCTGGCCCAGTCCAGGCCGAGGATGCCCTGCAGGTGGAAGGTCTCGGCGATCTGGCTGGTGGGGCCGCTGGGATTGCCGGCCAGGCTGAGGATGATGTGCCCCTCGCTGGAGGGGTCGAGCTTGACCTGGGAGTAGTCGCCCCACACGTCGGCATGGAACTGCACCGGTGGCGAGGTGCTCTGGGTCACGCGGGCAACGCCGCTGACGCGTTTCTTCGGGGTATCGACCAGCAGGTCGAGGGTCAGCACCGGCCCACCGATCACGGGGTTGGCGACGATGAGGCGGGTATGGAACAGTCCGATTGTCATGCTGCAACTCCTTATCTTCTTGAAGACATCAGGTTCGATGGACGGCCGGGCTCAGCGCCGCTCCTGCTGGCTGATCTCGGCCTTGGCGGCCACCAGTGCGGTGCGGATCAGCGGCAGCTGTTCCAGTTGCTGGGTGGCGACCTTGTGCAGGCTCTTCATCTGCGCCAGGTCACCGCTGGCGATGGCACCGTGGATCGGCGCCCCGTACAGCGCCGAGATCGGCGGCAGCGGATGGTTGGGCTGGCCGCGGTGCAGAGGGGCCGACAGGGTGCTGGACTGCACGGTTTCCTGCAGGTGGGCGGGCACCTGGTTGACCGTCACCCAGCTGTGGCCGTTGTAGTACTGATAGTTGGCCACGCCTTCCTTCCAGTCGTCGCTGACCACCAACTGCAGCTTGAAGTTGATCACCGAGTTCGACCCCGGGCCGCCCTGGTTGCCCTGGGCCGTGATGAGGATCTTGCTGGTGCTGGGCGGCATGACGGTGAGGTAGGTGTACTGGCCCCAGACATCGCTGTGCAGGTCCAGGGGCGGGTTGACCGCCTGGGTGATGCTGGAAGTGCCGCGCACACTGTGTTCCGGGGTATAGGCCAGCAGGTTGAGGATCAGGGTGGGTGCGCCGGGTTGCGAGGTGCCGATTCGGTAGCTCAGGGGGAACAGGCCTTCGGCTTGCGAGTAGTTGCCGGACATTTACTTTGCCTCCATTCAATGACAGGGGAACCGCGATCAGCGGCGTTCCAGGCGGGCGACTTCCTTGGCCAGCTGTTCGTAGGCGTTGTGCAGATCCTTGGGTTCGTTCCTGGCCGGATCGCGCTTGGCCAGCAGGGCTTTCATCTCCGGCAGCTTGCCTTCGCTGATGGCCGACTGGATGGCGACTCCGTAGGGGGGGATCACATGTTGGGATGCATTGCTCATGGCGTTTGCCTTCCGTGGGTGTGGATGGGGTGCTGCGCTACTCGGCAGCTTTTGCAGTTAAGCAGCGCGGGTGGAATTGGCAGGGTAATGGCACATTGATTTTGTGGGTTTCCGACCGGTGGATTCACGGTCGGTAAAGGGTTGATTTTGGAGACATTCCAAAGGGCGATATGCAGGTGGGAGGTGATTGCGGATGGCGATAGGAGGGGGTGAGAAAGGGGGGCGAGCGTAGGCACCGGCTGCCGGCGAAGAGGCCCTCGACAGCCATGCATCGCCCTGGCCGGCGCCTTCGCTGGCAAGCCAGCCCCTACGGGGTGTCAGTGCGCTCGGACCACCCCCAACTCCTCCAGCCGGCGCCGGGTCTCGGCCGCCGTCACATGATGAATCGCATGCCACCCCAGCGCCGTTGCGGCGACGATATTGGGCGCATGGTCGTCAATGAACACCAGTTCCTCGGGGGCCACCCCCGGCAAATGCGCACGAATGCGCCCCAGGGTCGTGTGATAGATCTCGGCATCCGGCTTGATCTGGCGCTCTTGCCCCGACACCACGATGTCGCGAAAGCGCTGCAGAAACGGGTAATTGTCCCAGGCATAGGGAAAGGTTTCCCGGGACCAGTTGGTCAGCCCGAACAGGGGCACCTGCGCCTGGTGCAGTTCTTCCAGCAGGGCCACGCCCTGATCCAGTGGCCCCTTGAGCATTTCCGGCCAGCGCCCGTAATAGGCCTCGATCAAGGGGGCATGGTCGGGATGTTCGGCCACCAGGCTGCGGGTCGCCTCGGCCAGGCTGCGGCCGGCGTCCTGCCGGGTATTCCAGGCCTGGGTGCAGATGGTGTCGAGGAACCACTGGCGGCGCTCATCGTCGGGGATCAGCTGGCGGTACAGGTGGTGCGGGCTCCAGTCGAACAGCACGCCACCAAAATCGAAAACCACGGCACGAATCGTCATGAACACGTCCTTTTGAGCGGTTATGGGCCAGGCGCTATCCTGCGACGCTGCGCAGCGCAATGCAATTTTCCGCTGGCCATTGGTCCGCTTGCCGGCACCCTTGGAACGGATCGCGATCCAACCCCTGTATCCGGCCTTTTCCAGGCTGGCACAGGAGCTGCCCATGACTGCCAAGAACCCCACGGGGCCGCGCTCGTCCGAGCATGCCTCGAATCATCATGACCCGGGTTTCGACCCCGATTCGCCAGACCTGGCCGACCCCCAGGTAGACCCGGTAGGCCCGGCCAGGGCACCCCTGGACCGCCCTGAACCCGAGCACCGGCGCAAGCGCTCGCGGGCCTACGATCCACTGGCCAACCTGAAGAAATGACCGCGGCACGCCGACATGCGGCAGTCGTCGGGCCGTTCTGCGGGTGTAAGGTAAAACGGCCAAGCCCCAGGCACGCTGACAAAAAGGAGGTGTCCATGAGTACGCCGCTGCTGAACAAGCTGCAGATCAACGGTTATCAGGTATTGAGCGTCAACCACGGCCCCTGGAAGGTCTGCACAGCGGGTGACCGGCTCGCCACTTTCGGCACCCGGGAAGAAGCCCTGGCCTTTGCTGCCGCCTTGCCGGTGCGCAGGGCGTCACCGGCCACCCAGCATCGATAGCGCCCGGTAGAAAAAAAGCCCCGATCGGTTCGGGGCTTTTTTGTGTCCGGGCTGCTGCCAGCGGCGGGTCAGTCGACAATCACCGGCTCGTTCGGATCATCGCTCAGGCACACGGTCAATTGCTCCCCGGCCTTGTTGAACGCGCAGCGGGGCAGGGATTGCTGCTTGATGAAGCTCAGCGGTGGCAGGATGAACGCCGCCGCCAGGACCAGCGCCCACAGGGTTTGCAGAAACAGCACATCGGCGCTGGTGGCGGCGGGCCGTGAGACGAGGCGTCGGCGCCAGTAGAAGTACAGGCCGCTGATAACGAACAGGCACACGATGCCCATCATGTAGTCCAGTTCCCAGTCCTGGGGGCTGAAGGAGCGGCTGCCATCTTCATCATCCGGGTAGGTGAGCCGCCACCAGGCCCCCAGCAGCAAGGGCACGAGCCCGGCCATCAGCCAGGCCATGCGCGCGCCGGGCATCCGGGTCAGCAGGGCCAGGACCAGGCCGATCAGGCACAGCACCCAGGCAAACAGGTACAGCTGAAAACCCATGGCGCCGCCGAACAACGTGCCGCTGACATCCCGCGGTTGCATCATTTGCACGTCGCACACCAGCATCACCGACAGCGGGATGGCAACGACGATCCAGCACAGAGGGCGGTAGAGCCACAACCACAGGGTAAACAGGCGAGACATGGGCACACTCATCAAGGTCGAGAAAAGGAGGAATGAAGTCAGGGGGACGCTCAGTCGACAATCACCCGGGTGCCAGGGCCCAGGCATATGCTCAACTGATTGCCGGCCCGGTCGAAGGCGCAATAGGGCAGGGGCTTGCGGGTGATGGCCTGCAGCGGTGGAAGGATGAAGGCCGCCCCCAGCACCAGGGCCCACAGGGTCCGCAGCAACAGCAGCTTGCGATGGGCGGGCGGACGCGGTTTGAGCCGCTGCTGGCGCAACAGGTAGACCCCGCTGTAGACCAGGGCAAAACCGAAGACGATCACGTAGTCCAGCTCCCGGGCCTGGATGCTGAAGATCAGGTTGCCGTCGAAATCATCCGGGTAGTTGATCCGCCACCACAGGCCCAGCAGCAACTGCACCAGCCCGGCGACGATCCAGGCCAGGCGCGCGCCGGGTACCCGGGTCAGCAGCGCCAGCAACAGGCCCAGGACGCTGAGGGCCCAGCCGCCCAGGTACATCAGAAAACCCATGGAACCGCCGAACAGGGTGCCGCCGACGTCCCGGGGGACGATCAGGTTCAGGTTGCAATGGATCATGGTGGCCGTGGGCGCGGCGACGGCGATCCAGCACAGCGGGTAGTAGAGCCGGGACCAGAGGGTGTACAGGCGGGACATGGGCAAACTCGAAGTGGGTGATTTGCCCCGGGCCATGGCCGGGGGCTGTGGGACTCATGGATGTCGGCCAGGGCTGCTGCGCAATGGGTGTCAGTCAGCTGAAAAGCAGCAGGGTGCCCGCACTGAACAGCACCAGCGCCAGGCTGATGCCCGCCAGGGGAATGCGAAACCAGTAACGGATGGCCAGCACCCACAGGCTGGCGAGAAACCCCAGGCCGATCAGCAGCAAGCCACGGGCCTCCAGCAGCAGGGCCGGGTGCAGCCAGGCGAGGTAGCCATAGACCAGGCCGAACAGCATGGCGCCCAGGCTGTGGCTGGCGTTGAAGCCGACCCAGGCCCGCCACAGGCTGGTCTGGCGGGTGATCATCGGTGACACCTGGCGCATGCGTTCGGCCAGGGCCGGGTCCCGGGGCTGGAATTTGTCGGTGGCGAAGGTGTAGATCAGGTGCAGGGTGCCGAGCAGCAGCACGATGGCTGAGCTGGCGATGATCAGGGCGGGGGCCAACACGTTTCTTCCTTGGGCGGTGCTCGGGTGCGCGGAGTATGCCGGGCCGCCCGGGGTTTTGCACCTGCGGGCGGCGGTTTTTTGCCAGCACGGGGCAGGGCGCCGGGCGCCCTGCCCAGGGGCTCAGAAGTGCTCGGCGTCGAGGCCGAACAAGGAAGCGCTGCCGGCGCGGATGCTCTGCTCCAGGCTGAGGATGCGCGGCAGCAGGCGGCTGAAGTAGAAGCGCGCGGTGGCCAGCTTGGCGCCGTAGAAACCGTCGTCCTCGGAACGCTTGTGCTCGGCCACCTGGGCCATGCGCGCCCACAGGTAGGCGTAGGCCACGTAGCCGAACAGCTGCAGGTATTCGACGCAGGCGCTGCCCACCGCGTTGGGGTTCTGCGCCGCCTGTTCACGCAGCCAGTCGCTGAGGTCTTCCAGGCGCTGCACCGCGTCCAGCAGCTCGGCGGCGTAGGCGGCTCCGGGCAGGTAGGCGTAGTCGCGGATCTCGCCGGTGAACAGGCGCAGGGCCACGCCGCCGTTGCCCACCACCTTGCGCCCCAACAGGTCCAGGGCCTGGATGCCGTTGGTGCCTTCGTAGATCTGGGCGATGCGCACATCCCGCACCAGTTGCTCCTGGCCCCATTCGCGGATGTAGCCGTGGCCGCCGAAGATCTGCTGGCCCAGCACGCAACTGTCCAGGCCGGTGTCGGTGAAGAACGCCTTGGCCACCGGGGTCAGCAGCGCCACCAGGGCCTCGGCGTTGTGCCGCTCATGGGGCTGGTCGGCGAACTTGGCCAGGTCCAGCTGCTGGCCGACGTAGCTGGCGAAGGCCCGGCCGCCTTCGGTCATGGCCTTCATGGTCAGCAGCATGCGCCGCACATCGGGGTGGACAATGATCGGGTCGGCGATCTTGTCCTTGGCCACCGGGCCGGCCGGGGAGCGGCTCTGGATACGCTCGCGGGCGTAGGTGCGGGCGTTCTGGTAGGAGTTCTCGGCGCAGCCGATACCCTGGATGCCGATGGACAGGCGCTCGTAGTTCATCATGGTGAACATCGCCGCCAGGCCCTTGTTGGCCTCGCCGATCAGCCAGCCGGTGGCGCCGTCGAAGTTCAGCACGCAGGTGGCCGAGGCCTTGATGCCCATCTTGTGCTCGATGGAACCGCAGCTCACCGCGTTGGCCGCGCCGAGATTGCCGTTGGCGTCCACATGGATCTTCGGCACCAGGAACAGCGAGATGCCCTTGGGCCCGGCCGGGGCGTCCGGCAGCTTGGCCAGCACCAGGTGGATGATGTTCTCGGTCAGGTCCTGCTCGCCGCCGGTGATGAAGATCTTGCTGCCGCTGATGCGGTAGCTGCCGTCGGCCTGGGGCTCGGCGCGGGTGCGGATGATCCCCAGGTCGGTGCCGGCGTGGGCCTCGGTGAGGCACATGGAACCGGCCCAGCGGCCTTCGTACATCGGCGGCAGGTACAGCTGTTTCAGCGCTTCGCTGGCGTGGGCATCGATGGCCAGGCAGGCCCCGGAACTCAGGGCCGAGTACAGGGCGAAACTGGAGTTGGCGGCGTAGAGCATTTCCTCGAACTGCACCGCGAGCATCTTCGGCATGCCCATGCCGCCGTAGGCCGGGTTGCCGCTCAGGCCGACCCAGCCGCCCTGGATATAGGTGCTGTAGGCCTCCTTGAAACCGGCCGGGGTGC
>NZ_VYKE01000568.1:0-397 GCF_032424515.1 Pseudomonas sp. JV245A | reverse complement strand
CCCAGGCCCGGTTCGCCCGGGTCTCGCTGGGGGAAGAAGCGCGCCGGGTCATCGACCTGTTCGCCCTGAGCGCCGAAGAGAAGCAGCTGCAACTGCAGCCCAGTGGCGATGCCTGGGTGCTGGGGGACCGGCTGATGATCCAGCGGGCCATTTCCAACCTGCTGTCCAACGCCATTCGCCACAGCCCGCCGCGGGGGCAGATCAGCCTGCGGGTGGAGCAGACCATGGAGGCCGTGAGCCTGAGCGTGGGCAACCCCGGCCCGGGCATCGCTGCCAGCCACCTGCCCCATCTGTTCGAGCGCTTCTATCGGGTCGACAGCAGCCGCACCCGGGCCGAAGGCGGCACCGGACTGGGCCTGGCCATCGTCCGTTCGATCATGAACCTGCACCAGGGGCG
>NZ_VYKE01000567.1:0-400 GCF_032424515.1 Pseudomonas sp. JV245A | reverse complement strand
GGGTGCTGCCGGCGCAGGCGCTGGCCGCCACGGCTCGGGCCTATCGCAACCTCAAGCAGTGGGACAACGCCACCCAGGTCTATCGCCTGGCCCTGCAGCGCGACCCGCAGAACGCCGACCTGCAGCTGGGGCTGGCCCTGACCCAGGCCGATGCCGGCCAGCCGGCCGAAGCCGTGGCCCGGGCCAAGGCCCTGGTGGCGGCCAAGCCCGATGACCCGAACCGGCGCCTGGCCCTGGGCTACGCGCTGACCCGCGCCAACCAGCCTTATGACGCCCTGGCCGCATACGACCAGGCGTTTATCCGCGCTGGCGACAAGCCCGAAGTCATCCGCGAATACATCTACGCCCTGCAGCGGGCGCGCCTGCCGGAACCGGCCCTGCGCCTGGCCCGGCAGCACCC
>NZ_VYKE01000566.1:0-405 GCF_032424515.1 Pseudomonas sp. JV245A | reverse complement strand
CGGCAGAGCCGCAGTTGCGGGTGCAGGCCCAGCTGCAGCCCGACACCTCGGTGATGGTCGGGCAAACCCTGCAGTTGCAGGTCGATGTGCTGACCAATACCTGGTTCACCCAGGCCGCGACCCTGCCGGAGCTGCAACTGCCCGGGGCCCTGGTGCTGGCACCCGACGGCGAAGCCGAGCACTTGAACCAGACCCTCGACGGGCAGCCGTTCTTCGGCATGCGCTACCGCTACCGGATCACCCCGCAACAGGCCCGCTCGTTCCAGATCCCGCCCCTGGTGGTGCGTGCCACCCCGGCCCAGGCCAGCGCCGAACAGTCGGCGCAGACCCCGCCCCTGGCCTTCAGCGCCAGCCAGCCGCCGGGCTTCGCCCCGGGGGAAACGGTGCTGGTGGCCGATGATCTGC
>NZ_VYKE01000565.1:0-405 GCF_032424515.1 Pseudomonas sp. JV245A | reverse complement strand
GGGCCGCACCGATGGCGGAACCGGTATTGCCGCCGATCTGCTGACCGACCACCGAGCCTAGAACCCCGCCCAATGCGCCGCCCACACCTGCTTCAGTGGTGCCTCCGGCAGAGGCGACGCCGCTGACCAGGCCAAGGGACAACAAGAGAATCGAGGAGAACTTCATAGAGGAGCCTCAAAGGGATGACGGCGCGATCCTGAGGCTGTATCGAGGGGCTTACAAACGAAATCCGACGAATAGCACGAATTGTACACAATCTCGTAACTTATTGTTTTTAATGCGGAACTTAAGCGATTTTTGCGGGTCTTTAGCTACTTCGGAACGGCCGCTTTGATACAAAAGCGGCCTTTTTTGTGCCTGCGGTTCAAGGCTGCGCAGCGGCAGTCGCCGGCTCCTACGATTCA
>NZ_VYKE01000564.1:0-407 GCF_032424515.1 Pseudomonas sp. JV245A | reverse complement strand
AGGGACAGGTTGTGGGGCAGGTCCTCGCGGTTGAAACCAAAGCGCGCGATGTAGTCGATGGTCCGCTCCACTCCCATGGCTTGCAGCAGGCGGATGGAGACCATGTTGCGTGAACGGTTGAGGGCTTCGCGCAGGCGAATCGGCCCGAGGAAGGTGCGGTTCTCATTTTGCGGGCGCCACACCGGGCCGGCGTCGCCGCCGCCCACCACAATGGGCGCATCGTTGACCAGGGTCGCCGGGGTGTAGCCGCTGTCGAGGGCCGCGCAGTAGATGAAGGGCTTGAAGCTCGACCCGGGTTGACGCTTGGCCTGCAGCACGCGGTTGAAGCTGCTTTGCTGAAAATCAAAGCCCCCCACCAGTGCCTGGATCGCCCCGTCTTCCGGGGCGATCGATACCAGCGCGCCCTG
>NZ_VYKE01000563.1:0-410 GCF_032424515.1 Pseudomonas sp. JV245A | reverse complement strand
GCGGGACGTGCTCAATCGGATTCCCGGGGTCAACGCACCGGACAACAACGGCACCGGCAGCCACGACATGGCGCTGAACTTCGGCATCCGCGGCCTCAATCCGCGCCTGGCCTCGCGCTCCACGGTGCTGATGGACGGCATCCCGGTACCCTTCGCTCCCTACGGTCAGCCGCAACTTTCGTTTGCCCCCATCAGCATGGGCAACATGGATGCCGTGGACGTGGTGCGCGGTGGTGGCGCGGTGCGCTATGGCCCGCAGAACGTCGGCGGCATCGTCAACTTCGTGACCCGGGCAATTCCCGACGCGCCGACGGTCAAGGGCGGCTTCCAGACCGAAACCAGCCCCTCCTCCAGCCATGACGGCTTCAAGACCACCGGCAACCTGCTGGCCGGTGGCACCGCCGACAACG
>NZ_VYKE01000562.1:0-412 GCF_032424515.1 Pseudomonas sp. JV245A | reverse complement strand
GCCTGAACAGCGGCGTGAAGAACCTCGACTGCGACCAGGGACGGCTCAAGCTGCGCTGCGAAACCCGCATCGCCCCGGGCAGTGCGCCGGGGCTGGTGCGGGTGCAGGTGCAAGTCAGCGACCGCAGCCGCGAGGCGCCGCCGCTTGCGCGCCTGGAAACCCTGGTCAGCCGGCCGCAGGTACAACGCCAGTGAGGCCTAGCGGGTCAACCGCGGCAGCTCCGGCGAGTCCGGCAGCTTGCTGACCTTGATCCGCGACTGCTCGGCGCCGCGCTCGATCAGCACGCCGTCGGCCTCGATCGCAGCCAGGCGCACACCCTGGGTCAGGGTTTCCCCGGCCAGGAAGCTGCGCGGCGGGCCATCGTTCAGATGCAGGATCGCCACTGCGCCACGGGCCCCGGCCATGACCCCGG
>NZ_VYKE01000561.1:0-414 GCF_032424515.1 Pseudomonas sp. JV245A | reverse complement strand
ACCCGCGCCGAGCTGTGGCTGCCCCTGGCGAGCGCGGCCAAGGGGTCGCCGGGCAGTGAGGCCATGCCGGCCCCGGGCCCGGACCACCCGCCGCTGTGCGTGCTGCTGGTGGATGACGACAGCCTGGTCCTGGACAGCACCACGCTGCTGCTGGAGGACCTGGGCCATCGAGTCATCCGCGCCGCCAGCGGGGCCCAGGCGCTGCAGTGTCTTGAGCAGCACCGGGACATCCAGCTGATGATCAGCGACATGGCCATGCCACACATGGATGGCCGCCAGTTGGCCGAAGCGGTGCGGCGCCTGCACCCGCAGTTGCCGATCATCCTGGCCAGCGGTTATGCCCAGCGCCAGGACGGCCCGGTGCCGGAGCTGCCACGGATCTTCAAGCCCTTCAGCCAGGCGCAGTTGAGGGAC
>NZ_VYKE01000560.1:0-415 GCF_032424515.1 Pseudomonas sp. JV245A | reverse complement strand
TTCTTCAACGGGCCGCTCTGCAGCACGTACCCCAACTCCATTTGAAACTCGCGCTCCTTGCGCTCACTGGCATTGAACGCCGACAGCTCGATATTGCCGCCACGCACGTAACGCAGCCGACTCTTGAGCCCGGGCACACCGGCGGCGGCAAAGTCATAGTCGTAGATGGCTTGCCAGGTGCGCTCCTTGGCATTGAGAAAGTCCGAACTCATGGTCAGCTCGCTCATGCCCATCAACTCGGTGCCGGAGATGTAGGGCGTGGCCGTGTCGCCGCTGGAATGCATGTAGCCCAGGCTCACCCGGTGCCCGCCGAACTTGTAGCCAAACAGCGCCGAGAGGTTGCGGTTGTCGACCCGGCCGGCCTTGGCACTGCCGTCTTCCCGGCTGAAAAAACTGCGCAGGTCGCTGCTCAGCA
>NZ_VYKE01000559.1:0-419 GCF_032424515.1 Pseudomonas sp. JV245A | reverse complement strand
CGCCGAAGGAGAAGGCCCAGACCGGCCGCAGCTCCTTGACGTTATCGACGTTGAGGATATCCAGCGGGCTGTAGCGCTGGCCCTGGACGCCCAGGCCGTTGGTGACGATCTGCTGCGGGTTCTTCGGGTCCTGGAGGATCTCTTCATCGGTGACGGCGGCCAGGGCCGCGCTGGACAGCAGCATGGCGCTGAGCACCAGGCTCACGGCGAAAAAGGGACGACGTGGGGGTTGGGTCATGACGGCTACCTCGGCGGTTATTGTTGTTCCCGGGAAATTTTCCCGGTCTGCCGGGAATTCTTGGTCCCGGCCTGCCTGCCAACAATTGCCCGCAGTGCGGAGTTTTCTAGTTCCTTGGTACAGGAGCGGCCGCCGACGCCTACAAAGCCCCACCCGATCTCCCTGCCTACCGTAAAAGCTG
>NZ_VYKE01000056.1:0-33327 GCF_032424515.1 Pseudomonas sp. JV245A | reverse complement strand
CCCGCGCCACCTGTAGGAGCCGGCTTGCCGGCGAATTGCACAACATCAATCAGAGACTGAAGCCGCCATCCAGAGGAATGATGTTGCCGGTCATGTAGGCCCCCGCAGTGCTTGCCAGGCTGATGGCCAGGGCGGCCATTTCCTCTTCCCGGCCCCAGCGTTTCATCGGGATCAGCGCCACGTCTTCGGCCAGGGCCTGTTCATCGTTACCGATGTGCTGAGTCATCTTGCTGGGAAAACGTCCCGGCGCGATGACATTGACGTTGATGTGCTGGCTCACCAGCTCCCGGGCGAGGATCCGCGACATCTGGTGCAGCGCCGCCTTGCTCGGGCCATAGGCGTAGGCCTGTTCGCCGAAGGAGCTGATTCCGGCCACCGAGCCGATATTGATGATGCGGGCCGGATGGGCCGCCGAGCCGGCACGGCGCAGCAGCGGCAGCAACTGCTGGATACAGCTAAACACCGAAGTCACGTTCAATTGCATGACCTTTTCCCAACCCTTGGCCGGGTAGCTTTCCAGTGGCGCGCCCCAGGTCGTGCCGGCGTTGTTCACCAGGATGTCCAGGGAGTCGAGTTGCTGGCCCAAAGTGGCGGCAAGCTGCTGCACGCCTTCCTCACTGGCCAGGTTGGCGGCCAGCCCCCGGCACTCTCCGAATGCGGCCAGTTCCTCGGCGACCTGCTGGCAGGCGTCGGGATCACGGGCGCAGATATACACCCGGGCGCCGGCTTCGACAAAGGCCTTGGCAATCATCTTGCCGATACCACGGGTGCCGCCGGTCACCAGGGCGGTGCGGCCTTGCAGGGAGAAATAGGGATGCATGGGAAGTCCTGAGCAGATAGGTGTGTGCCTACCCTAGTCCTCAGGCGCTTGCCGGGGAGCCACTATTGCCTGGGGCAATAGCGGCTCATCAGGGCCGCTAAGAATGTACAGCGGCCGCGCAAGGGGTTCAGCCGCGTACGCGCAGGGTCAGGCCCTTGAGAAAGTTGCGCAGCAGCTGATCGCCGCACGGGCGGTAGTTGGTGTGGCCGAACTTGCGGAACAGCGCGCTCAGTTCCGGCTTGGACACCGGGAAGTCGGCCGCCTTGAGCACGGCGTGCATGTCGTCTTCCTTGAGTTCGAAGGCCACTCGCAGCTTCTTCAGAATGATGTTGTTGGTGACCGGCAGTTCGATCGGCAGCGGGGGACGGCTTTCGTCCTTGCCGCGCTTGAAGATCACCAGGCCATCGAGGAAGTGCGCCATGACTTCGTCCGGGCAATGCACAAAACCTTCTTCCTCATCCTTCTTCAGGTAGCTGACGACATCGTCCAGGCTGACCTTGAAGCCGGTGAGCTTGATGATCTCGACGACCTTCTTGTCGCTGATGTCGAGCATGTAGCGCACGCTGCGCAGTACATCGTTATGAATCATGGTTACAGTCCTGATCAATGCGCGTGGAGCGCCGCGCCAGGGCACGGCGTCTGAATGGGGGCGGCTTTAGAACTTCTCTTTGGCCGACAGGTAGCGCCACTGGCCCAGCGGCACCTTGCCGATGGACACGCCGCCGACTCGTATGCGGCGGATGGCGACGACCTTGAGGCCGACGGCCTGGCAAAACAGCGCAAGCACGCCCGGCTGCGGGTTCTTCATGGCGAAGCGCAGGCGGTTCTCGTTCTGCCAGCTGGCTTTTACCGGTGGCAGCTCGCGGCCTTTGTAGGTCAGGCCGTGGTTCAGGCGGTTGAGCCCGTGGTCGATCATCTCGCCTTCGACCTCGACCACGTATTCCTGCTCGATCTTGGCCGCGTCGGCAGTCAGCTTGCGCAGCACTTTCCAGTCCTGAGTGAACACCAGCAAGCCGCTGGCGTTGGGCTGCAGGTCATCGCTGGCGGTCAGGCGCAGGAAATGCCCGCGCAATGGACGTTTGCCGTAGCGGTGTTCTTCGGACAGGCTGTCGGCGCCAATGGACTGCATGGCGCTGTCCAGGTCCTGGCCGGCGGGCACGTTGAGCAGAATGGTCACCGGCTCCGGTGCAGTGGCCTTGGCCTCGGGGTCCAGAGCGACGGTTTGCGCGCCAACCTTGAACTGCGGTTCGTCGATGACTTCGCCGTCTACGGTGACCCAGCCGCCCTCGATGAACAGCTCAGCCTCCCGGCGGGAGCAGCCGACCAGTTCGATGAGGCGTTTGGAGAGACGAATCGGGTCAGTCATGACAGGGGCCGTAACAAAAGAGGGCAGCTATTGTACCTGCCTGGCGCCGGTTAATCGCGGGTCCATTTGCCGGCTGTGGCTTTTAGCCGCGTCGGGCCTGCAGTTGTGGTTGTTTCAGGCGCATGTGCAGCAACGGGTAGGGCTGGCCCATACCGTCCTGCTCAGAGCGGCCGACCACTTCGAAGCCTTGCTTGAAGTAGAAGCCCAGGGCTTGGGGGTTCTGCTCGTTGACGTCCAACTGCTGGGCATTGAGGTGTTCCACCGCGTACTGCAGCAGCTGGCGGCCCAGGCCTCGGCCCCGGTGGGCCGGGTCGATAAAGAGCATTTCCACCTTGCCCGCCGCGACCCCGGCAAAGCCGGTGATGCGCTGGCGTGCATCGCGGGTGCAGATCAGCATCACCGCGTCCAGGTAGCGGGTCAGCACCAGTTTGCGCAGCAACTCTATATAGCTGTCCGGGAGAAAGTCGTGGGTGGCACGTACCGAGGCTTCCCAGACCTGGGTGAGTTCCGGGTAATCGCTGAGTTTGGGTGTATGCACGACCGAGTGTTGGCGCATGCCGCCTGCCCCTGAAGTGATAGGCCGCAGTGATTGCAGGCCTGGCAGAGCAAACGATAGACCGAAAAAAGCCCCGCATCTCGTGGCGAGAGCGGGGCTTGGCAGTTTTTTTACGCCTTACAGGGTTTCGGCCCAGAGGTCGTATTCGTCGGCGTCGGTCACCCGGCACCAGACCTTGTCGCCCGGCTTCAGGTCGCCCGCGCCGTCGATGAACACATTGCCGTCGATTTCCGGGGCATCGAAGAAGCAGCGGCCCACGGCGCCATTCTCGTCGACTTCATCGATCAGCACTTCGATTTCCTTGCCGATGCGCTGTTGCAGGCGTGCCGAGCTGATTTCCTGCTGGTGCGCCATGAAGCGCTCCCAACGGTCCTGCTTGACCTCGTCCGGGACCACTTCCAGGTCAAGGTCGTTGGCTGGAGCGCCTTCCACCGGCGAGTACTGGAAGCAGCCGACGCGGTCCAGTTGGGCTTCGGTCAGCCAGTTCAGCAGATACTGGAAATCTTCTTCGGTTTCGCCCGGGAAGCCGACGATAAAGGTCGAACGGATGATCAGTTCAGGGCAGATCTCGCGCCAGTTCTTGATTCGCGCCAGGGTCTTGTCTTCGAAGGCCGGGCGCTTCATGGCCTTGAGCACTTTCGGGCTGGCATGTTGGAACGGGATGTCCAGGTACGGCAGGATCTTGCCGGCGGCCATCAGCGGAATCAGCTCGTCCACGTGCGGGTAGGGGTACACGTAGTGCAGGCGAACCCATACGCCCAGGGTGCTCAGGGCTTCGCAGAGCTCGGTCATGCGGGTCTTCACCGGCGCGCCGTTCCAGAAGCCGGTGCGGTACTTGACGTCGACGCCATAGGCGCTGGTGTCCTGGGAGATCACCAGCAGTTCCTTGACCCCGGACTTGACCAGGCGCTGGGCTTCGTCGAGCACATCGCCCACCGGGCGGCTGACCAGCTTGCCGCGCATCGACGGGATGATGCAGAAGCTGCAGCTGTGGTTGCAGCCTTCGGAAATCTTCAGGTAGGCGTAGTGCCGCGGGGTCAGCTTGATGCCTTGCGGCGGCACCAGGTCGATCAGCGGGTTGTGGTCCTGTTTCGGTGGCACCACTTCGTGCACGGCGTTGACCACCTGCTCGTACTGTTGCGGGCCGGTGACCGCCAGCACGCTAGGGTGCACGTCACGGATATTGCCTTCTTCCACGCCCATGCAGCCGGTGACGATGACCTTGCCGTTTTCCTTGATGGCTTCGCCGATCACTTCCAGGGATTCGGCCTTGGCCGAGTCGATGAAACCGCAGGTGTTGACCACCACGACGTCGGCGTCCTGGTAGGTGGAGACCACGTCATAGCCTTCCATGCGCAGTTGAGTGAGGATGCGCTCGGAGTCGACCAGAGCTTTTGGGCAACCCAGGGATACGAAGCCGACTTTCGGGTTGGCCGGCGCGGAGGGGGTGGACATGTCTAACCTCGGTATTGGGTGTCGAGCCACTTGGGGGGCAAGTGCGACGGTTGGGCGCTGGCTGCGCCTCTGATCAAAAAGTGCGCAATTCTAGCGATGGTCGAAGCGCTTGACCAGCTTTATGCGGGGGAAATACGACGAGCGCTGGACTATGCTTCGTCCCGTTATGCCCGGTTGCTTTCATACGGTGTTAGTTGGTGCCTTAGTGGTAATAAGAATCTGCAAATTACATGGCAAACTGCGCAACTTAAGAGAATAGCGCTTGTATAACCTTGCGCTTTCTATATAAGAAGCCCCGGTCTTGAGTAGTAGGAGTCATTGATGGGTCAGGCAAGTAGTCAGGCGGCGAGTGGCGAGCACTCCGGGGGCAAGCCTCTGGGGATGCTGGTGGCGGCGGTCGGGGTGGTGTATGGCGATATCGGCACCAGTCCGCTCTACACCCTCAAGGAGGTGTTTGCCGGCCATTATGGGGTTCAGGTCAATCACGACGGGGTGTTTGGCATCCTGGCCCTGATTTTCTGGTCGTTGGTCTGGGTCGTCTCGATCAAGTACGTGCTGTTCGTCCTGCGGGCCGACAACCAGGGCGAGGGCGGCATCATGGCCCTGACCGCGCTGGCCAGGCGGGCTTCCGGTTCCTATCCGCGCTTGCGTTCGATGCTGGTGATTCTGGGCCTGATCGGGGCGGCGCTGTTCTATGGCGACAGCATGATCACCCCGGCGATTTCCGTGCTGTCGGCGGTAGAGGGCCTGGAGCTGGCATTCAGCGGCCTGGAACACTGGGTAGTGCCGATGGCGCTGGTGGTACTGGTGGCTTTGTTCCTGATCCAGAAACACGGCACTGATCGCATCGGCAAGCTGTTTGGCCCGGTGATGGTGGCCTGGTTCGTGGTTCTGGGCGGGCTGGGGGTCAATGGCATTCTCCAGCACCCCGAGGTGTTGCAGGCGTTGAACCCGATGTGGGGCGTGCGCTTCTTCATTGTCCATCCGGGCATGGGGGTCGCCATCCTCGGGGCGGTGGTTCTGGCATTGACCGGTGCCGAAGCCTTGTACGCCGACATGGGGCACTTTGGGCGCAAGCCCATTGCCCGGGCCTGGTTTGCCCTGGTGTTGCCGGCGCTGGTGCTGAACTACTTCGGCCAGGGCGCGCTGCTGCTGGAAAACCCTGAAGCCGCCCGCAACCCCTTCTACCTGCTGGCGCCGAGCTGGGCCCTGATTCCGCTGGTGGTGCTGGCCACCCTGGCCACAGTGATCGCGTCCCAGGCGGTGATTTCCGGGGCTTTCTCCCTGACTCGCCAAGCGATCCAGTTGGGTTACATCCCGCGGATGCACATTCAGCACACCTCCAGCGCCGAGCAGGGGCAGATCTACATCGGCGCGGTGAACTGGGCGCTGATGGTGGGTGTGATCCTGCTGGTGCTCGGTTTCGAGTCCTCCGGTGCCCTGGCTTCGGCCTACGGCGTGGCAGTGACCGGGACCATGCTGATCACCAGCATCCTGGTGTCGGCGGTGATCCTGCTGCTGTGGAAGTGGCCGCCGATGCTGGTGGTGCCGCTCCTGGTGGGCTTCCTCCTGGTGGACGGGCTGTTCTTCGCCGCCAACGTGCCGAAGATCGTCCAGGGCGGTGCCTTCCCGGTGCTGGCGGGGATCGTGCTGTTCATCCTCATGACCACCTGGAAGCGCGGCAAGGAGTTGCTGGTGGACCGCCTGGACGAAGGTGGGCTGCCGCTGCCAATCTTTATCGGCAGCATCCGCGTACAGCCGCCGCATCGGGTGCAGGGCACTGCCGTGTTCCTCACCGCCCGTCCAGACGCCGTGCCCCACGCCTTGCTGCACAACCTGTTGCATAACCAGGTGCTGCACGAACAAGTGGTGCTGTTGACGGTGGTCTACGAGGACATTCCGCGAGTGCCTGCAAATCGGCGCTTCGAGGTGGACTCCTATGGTGAAGGTTTCTTCCGGGTGATCCTGCACTTCGGCTTCACTGACGAGCCGGATGTACCGGAAGCCCTGAAACTGTGCCACCTGGATGAACTGGACTTCAGCCCCATGCGGACCACCTACTTCCTCAGCCGTGAAACCGTGATCGCCTCCAAGCTGGTGGGCATGGCCCGCTGGCGCGAAGCGCTGTTCGCCTTCATGTTGAAGAACGCCAACGGCAACCTGCGCTTCTTCAAGCTGCCGGTGAACCGGGTGATCGAGCTGGGCACCCAGGTCGAGATGTAACCCCGAGCCAACAAAAGCCCCCGCTGCCGAAAGGCAACGGGGGCTTTTTCGTTTCACGGCCCTGTAGGAGCGAGCTTGCTCGCGATAACGGACCGGCCATCGATATCGATGCTAATGACAGGACGGTTTCTCCCGGAGCCCACCGGCCCCGAGATCGCCCTTGGTCGTTACGCGGCTAACGCCTGCACCACATCGTCCACCACCGCCTTGCCCATGGCGCTCAGGTAGTACGCTGCCCAGGCGTGACGATCGCTGTCCTTGCTGTAGGCGGCGTCCTTGGCAAAGGCCTTGGCCAGGGGCGGCAGGTCGGAGGCTTCCCACAAACCTAATCCGTCCCCAATCAGTGAGGGCATTTATACCGTCGATGTAAAAAAGCCCCCGCAACCTGAGGCTGCGGGGGCTTTGTCGGGCGAGGCTCGGCTCACTCTTGAGCGGTGGCCTGATCCTTGGCCTGGCGCTTCTCGATGGCATCCACCAGGCGCTTGGCCAGTGCCGGGTAGTTCTCATCGAAGTGATGGCCCCCTGGCAGCTTCATGGCTTCACCAACGGCGGTCTTGTCGGTGCAACCGCTTTCATCGACCTCTTCCACGCCGTAGATGCACACCACCTTGGCGGCCGGCAGCTTGGCCATTTCCGGGCCGGTAGCGGCTTCCTTGCCGGCGTTGCCCAGCCAGCCTTCGACTTCAATCTCGAAGCTGCCGGTGCGGGCGAAGGCCAGCAGGATAATGGCGTCGACACGCTGCTGCTCGGCTTCCGGCAGGCGGTTGTAGATGGCAGGCAGCACGTCGGCGCCGAAGGAGTAGCCGGTCAGCACGAAGCGCTTGGTGCCCCATTTCTGCCGGTAGTGCTGCATCAGCTCGGTGAGGTCGATGGCGCTCTGTTCCGGGGTCTTGTGCTGCCAGTAGTAGCGCAGGGTGTCGATGCCCACCACCGGGTAGCCGATCTTGGCCATTTCGCCGGCCACGTCGCGGTCCAGGTCGCGCCAGCCGCCGTCGCCGGAGAGGAACAGGGTCACGGTGTCCTTGGTCTGGCCGGCCGGCACTTCCACCACGGGGATGCTCAGGCCGCCGTTTTCCGAACCCACCAGCAGCTTGCGCAACTCGTTGTTCAGCACCTGGGGCAGGTGGATGTCGTAGTCGCTGATGCTGGTGGTGGCGTTGGGGGTATCACGCACGAAGCCGGCGCTTTCGTCATCCGGGTTGTCGTTCCAGGCCACCAGCCAATGGCCGTGGGCCAGGGTCTTGGGCAAGGGATCGGTGCAGCCGGGCGCCGGGTTGATGGTGAAGCCTACCGACACGGCCTGGGCCTTGTCGTCGTTCTGGCTGGCGATCCAGCGCCAGGCCAGGGCTGCGCCCGGGCCGATGCCGCTGACCAGGGTGGCCGGGCCGGCGAGTTGCGGCAGGGCGTTCTGCAGGGCTTGTTCCTGCAGCTTGCAGTCGTCCTTGGGCAGGACCACCTGGACGATCTGCGCCGCGCCGCTGCGGCTCAGGGCCAGCAGTTGCTTGTCGGTCAGGGTCGCGTCAGGCAGCACTGCCACCACTACCCGGGCCTTGGCCTGGGTACCTGGGGTCACGCGGGTCAGGGTCGAGCCGTCGGCCTGAGTCAGTTGTTCCAGGGTCGGTTCGGGAGCGGGGCGGTTCCACCACCAGTAGCCGCCACCTGCAATCAGAGCCAGCACCACCAGGGTCGCCAGCAGGTACCGCCAAGAGCGTTGAATCATTAGCGTTTCACCAATCCAGTCAAGCCGCCTGCGATCAGGGCGGCAGTGTCGGCCAGTGCAACCAGCGGGTCCAGCCCTGCCGGCACGGCCATGTAACGGGGTTCCCAGTCAGGCTGGAACTTGTCTTTGAAACGGCGCAGGCCCTGGAAGTTGTACAGCTGTTCGCCACGGCGGAACACCATCGAGCCCAGGCGCTGGGTCAGCGGTGCGCCACGCCGTGGTTGCAGGCCGGACAACGGCACCATCCCCAGGCTGAAGCGGGCATATCCATGATTTTTATAATGCTGGATCAGGCCGACCATCATGAACTCCATGGTCAGCTTCGGCGCGTCCGGGTGCGCGCGCATCAGGTCGAGGCTGGCCAGGTCGTGGCTGTAGGTCTCGAGCAGGTTGGCGAAGGCCACCGGGCGCCCTTCAAAACGAATGATGGCGATGCGAAAGTGCTTGAGATAGTCGTCGCTGAAGCGGCCCAGGGAGAAGCCTTTCTCGCGGACATTCTTGCCGGTGAGCCAGGCGTCGGAGATCACTTTCAGCTCGTCCATCGGTGCTTGGCCCGGCTCGTGGATCTCCAGCGACAGGCCGTCGCGGGTGCCACGGTTCCAGGTGTAGCGCAGGTCCTTCATCTCCTTGCCCTTGGCTTCGAGATCAAAGCGCTGCAAGTCGACCCGGGCTTCTTCGCCGAGCTTGATCGCGGTCAGGCCGATGTCCATGTAGTAGGGCAGGTTCTCCGCCCGTACCTGGTAGAACACCGGGCGCGCGTGGTGCACGTCGCACAGGTCGCGGAACTGCCAGATCATTTCCGCGCGTTGCTGGGTCGGGCCGATGGGGTCGTACAGCGCCACCAGGCTGCGGCCGCGGCGGGCGTACATGAGGAAGGCGTCGTCGTTGGGGTGGAACAGCAGCGCCTTGTCGCCGGTCAGGGCCAGGCCGCCATCGGGTTGGGACGAGGCCATGAGGATCTTCGCAGCTTTGTCCAGCTCCTCGCTGGTGGGCAGGTGGATCACCGGGCGCGCGGTGCGCAGCAGCCAGGTCAGGGACACCACCAGCAGCAGCACCGCGGCGCCCAGCAGCGAGCGCAGACCGCGGGGCGCATCTGCGTCGAGGGTGAACTGCCACCACAGTTGATGGCTGTAGGGCACGTCCTGATAGGCGAACAGCAGCAGCCAGATGGAAGCCCCCAGCACGCAGACGCTGGCCACCAGGTACAGCGGCGAGAACGGCAGTTCAGTGAGGCGGCTGGGGCGATAGAACGAGCGGCGGAACACGGCCAGCAGGCTGGCGGTGAGGGTCATCAGGCAGGCTTCTTCCCAGTCAAAACCCTTGAGCAGGGAGAGCAGGGCACCCACCAGCAACAGAATGGTGGTCAACATCCAGGCCGCCGACAGGCGCCGGCGCAGGCCCTGGGCCAGCAGCAGGCAGAGCACGCCGATCAGGCTGGCGCCGAAGTGCGAGGCATCCACCAGGCGATGGGGAATCAGGAAACCGATGTGTTGCAGACGGGTATCGATTTCCGGGGTGGCACCGGAAAACAGCAGCACCACACCGGAGAGGAACACCAGCACCGCGAGGATCGGAGCGGCCAGGCCGGACGCCACCCGCAGCGATTGGCGGGTCTGGAACAGGCGCTGGGCTTCGTTGATCAGCAGCAGGACGCAGGCCACCAGCATCGGTAGCACCACGTAGATCAATCGGTACAACAGCAGTGCCGCAGCCAGGGGCGCGGCACCGAGCTTGTCGGCGAAGGCCGCCAGCAGGATGGCTTCGAACACCCCGACGCCGCCGGGCACGTGGCTGAGCACACCTGCGGCCAGGGCCAGCAGGTACACCAGCAGGAAGGCGCCGAACGGCGGCGCTTCGGGCAGCAGCAGATAAAGTACGGTGGCGGCCGCAGCGACGTCCAGGGCGGTGATGATCAGTTGCAGGAAGGTCAGGCGGCGTCCGGGCAGGCGCAGGGTGCGGCGGCCGACGCGCACCAGCAGGTTGTCGCGCAGGGGCTGTTCCGGCAGGCGCCGGCGATAGATGCCGATGGCCAGCACCGCTCCCAGCAGCAGGATGGCCAGGGCGATGCCCGCCAGCAGGCTTTCCGGCAGGCGCAGGGCCGCGGAGGCTGCCGGCAGGTTGCTCAGTGTGGCCAGGGCTGCCAGCGGAGGCAGGGCACAGCCCAGGGACAGGCTGGCGAACAGGGTCATGTGGGCCACATCGGCGGCCCCCAGCCCATGGCGGGCGTACAGCCGGTAGCGCACTGAACCGCCGGAGAGCAGCGACAGGCCTATGGCGTTGCCGATGGCGAAGGCCGTGAAGCCGCCCAGGGCCAGGGTGCGGCCGGGCAGGTTGACCCCGGCATAGCGGCTGGCGGACCACTCGTAGCCCAGCAGGATGATGAAGCCGACGATGGTCGCGCCCAGCGCGCCGAGCAGGGCCGGCTTGGGCACGTCGAGGATCGAGTCGTGCAGTGCGTAGAAGTCCAGCTCGCTGAGCAGGTGGCGACAGGCGATCAGGGCAATGGCGAACAGTAGCAGGGTCACGGCCAGGCCCAGCGGCTGGCGGTATTTGCTCAACAGGTCCAGCCAGCGCAAGCGAGTGACTGTAATGGGTTGAGTGGCGGTAGCGGTATCGGCGTCTTGTGAATCAGACATGTTGGCGCGCATCAATCACCTCGTGGATTGTGCGCGACAGGATGGGGGTATCCAGCCAAGTTACCAATCCCTGTAGAAAAAATAATTTCAAATATTAACGCGTCTCACCGTGGCCCGGCGAGCCTGCGCGATCAACGCAAGGTGGTTGCCCCGAGACAGAGCATAGCTTGCATGGTGAAGAGTCGACGCGCTGCTAAAGGTTCGCAACACATTGTCAGATCATTGTTGCCAAAGGACTTTTTCGACAGATACAAAAAAGGCCACTCTTTCGAGCAGCCTTTTTTGATGTTTGGTTGCGGGAGCCGGATTTGAACCGACGACCTTCGGGTTATGAGCCCGACGAGCTACCAGACTGCTCCATCCCGCGTCTGTGTGGCGGCATTCTACAGGCGAACGACCGAGTGTCAACCGTTAATGGTCCCAGAGGTCAAATTAACGTCGAAAACCTGGCTGGCCGACTTAAGTCATGGACCTGCAAGGAGTTTTACAGGGCGTGAAGGTAGGGAAAAACACGCGCGCACAAAAAAGGCCACTCTTTCGAGTAGCCTTTTTTGATGTTTGGTTGCGGGAGCCGGATTTGAACCGACGACCTTCGGGTTATGAGCCCGACGAGCTACCAGACTGCTCCATCCCGCGTCTGTGTGGCCGGATTCTACAGAGCTGGCAGATCCTGTCAATCATTAAATTTTGAAAATTGCTTCCGGTTCAATCGCTTAGCTTCCTTGAAGGGGCTTTTCGGAAGGCTCGGGCCTAGCTAGAACGGGGCTTGCAGCTCTATTGAAGGTGTTGTTGTCATTGAGCAGATAAATTCAGCCGGGCCTGATGAAGATCAGCGCGAAGATGCAAGGTACTGGTGCTATATACAGGTGTCGGTAGATACTTGCCTTCTGCTTTCATTGCGACCTGTGCCTTCCATGATCTCTGCCTTTATATGATGCAGCGCAAAATCATCCACATTGACTGCGATTGCTTCTACGCCGCCATCGAAATGCGCGACGCCCCGCACCTGGCCAGCAAGCCGCTGGCGGTGGGCGGGTCAGCGGATCGACGGGGGGTGATTGCTACCTGCAATTATGAGGCGCGGGCCTATGGGGTGCGCTCGGCCATGTCCTCCCGGCACGCCCTGACCCTGTGCCCGGACCTGGTGATCGTCAAGCCGCGCATGGAGGCCTATCGGGAAGCCTCCAAAGAGATCCATACGATCTTTCGCGACTACACCGACCTGATCGAACCCCTGTCGCTGGACGAGGCCTACCTGGATGTTTCCGAAAGCCCGAGCTTTGCCGGCAGCGCCACGCGTATCGCCCAGGACATTCGCCGTCGGGTTTCCAATCAGTTGCACATCACCGTGTCGGCCGGGGTGGCGCCGAACAAATTCCTGGCGAAGATCGCCAGTGACTGGAAAAAGCCCAACGGTCTGTTTGTGATCACCCCTGACCAGGTGGAGGATTTCGTCTCCGAGCTGCCAGTGAGCAAGCTGCACGGTGTGGGCAAGGTCACGGCGGACAAGCTTGGGCGCCTGGGCATTGTCGACTGCCTGCAATTGCGGGACTGGAGCAAGCTGGCGCTGGTGCGCGAGTTCGGCAGTTTTGGCGAGCGTCTGTGGAGCCTGGCCCGGGGCATCGATGAGCGGCCAGTGCAGAACGATAGCCGGCGGCAGTCGATCAGCGTGGAGAATACCTACGACGTGGACCTGCCGGATCTGGACAGTTGCCTGCAGAAGTTGCCGGAACTGATGGAGATCCTGGCGGGGCGCATGGCGCACATCGACAGCAGCTACCGGCCGGGCAAGCCTTTCGTCAAAGTGAAGTTTCATGATTTTACCCAGACCACCCTGGAACAGGCGGGGGCGGGGCGTGACCTGGAGAGTTATCGGCAATTGCTGACCCAGGCCTTCAAGCGCGGCGGCAAGCCGGTGCGCCTGCTGGGAATTGGCGTGCGTCTGCAGGATATGCGCGGCGGTCATGAACAGCTGGAGCTGTTCCGAGGGGGGGTGTAGGGGCTGGCCGGTTGCGATCCATCCGAGGCATCGCTTTCGCCGGCAAGCCGGCTCCTACAGGGGGTCAGTTGCTGCCGGGGTCGGCCACCAGGCGGCCGGCATTCTTGGTCAGGGACTTGAGGAACTCGTTCTGCAGCTCCGGATCGTTGCGGGTCAGCTCGATCAGGCTTTGCTCCAGTTCGCTGGCTTCTTCCTCCAGGCCCAGCTCCGACAGGCGCTTGACCCGGTGCACCCACTGGCTCACCTCATCATCTTCCAGGTCGTCGTAGATCAGTGCATGGGCTTCCTGCAACTTGCTGCGCAGGCCGCTGCTGATGCTCAGGGAGGAGTCCGAATGCACTTCGTCCTGAGCGTCTTCGACACTGATCTGCAGCTTGCCGATGTGATTCAGGTCCTGCTCGGAAAACGGATTGTCCAGCAGGTTCAAGCGCAGCACGCCATTGCGGTCGGTGCTCAGCTCGTAGGTCTGCTTGCCGGCCTTGACCTGCACCGGACGCTCGCTCCATGGCAGGCTCGAATACTCCAGGCGCTTGTCGCGCTGGACTTCATCGATGGCTGCCAGGTTCTGCTGGGCACGGCCATGGGACGGCATGTTCATGAACGGGTTGAGTCCGGACACGCCGTAGCTGATCCAGTCCTTGGTCACGCTGTCCGGCAGGTTGCCCAGGGCGAACACATTGACCACATTGGCCCCGACGCCCGCCACCAGTGCCACCGCGCCCAGCGGGATCTCGTAGATCTCGCGCCAGGGTTGGTAGGGCGTGTAGCGATCGTAGCGGCGAGTGACCTCGAACTCGGTGACTTCGAAGGTCTTCTGTTCGTGAATGCGCACTCGGCGTTGCGGTAGCTCAAGCACCTTAGGCTCACCGACATCGATCTGCAGGCTGTGATCGAGCAGTTTGCGCTCGACACGTTCCTCGTGTTCGCTGCGTTGCGACATCTGGTTGGCACAGCCGCTGACCAGCAGGGCGCCGCATAAAGCGGCGCCCCCGAGGCTTAAGGTGTTTCGCTTGAACATGACTTCTCTATCTGGTTTCAGCGACGGATACGGGCTTGAAGGAAGGACAGTACGTCGGCCACGGGCAGTGCTTGCGCCTCGGCTTCGGTACGGCTCTTGTATTCCAGGTTGCCTTCGGCGAGGCCGCGGTCGCTGACCACGATCCGGTGAGGAATGCCGATCAGCTCCATGTCCGCGAACTTGATGCCCGGGCTGGTCTTCTTGTCACGATCGTCCAGCAGCACTTCGAAGCCGGCAGCGGTGAGTTCCGCGTAGAGCTTGTCGGTGGCTTCGCGAACCTGCTCGGTTTCGTAGCGCAGTGGCACCAGGGCAATCTGGAACGGCGCCAGGGTGTCGCTCCAGATGATGCCGTTGGCATCGTTGTTCTGCTCGATGGCAGCAGCCACCACACGGGATACGCCAATGCCGTAGCAACCCATTTCCAGGGTCACCGGCTTGCCGTTTTCGCCCAGCACTTCGCACTTCATCGCCTTGCTGTACTTGTTGCCCAGCTGGAAGATGTGCCCGACTTCGATGCCTCGCTTGATTTCCAGGGTGCCCTTGCCGTCCGGGCTCGGGTCGCCGGCCACCACGTTACGCAGGTCGGCCACGGTCGGAACCGGCAGATCGCGTTCCCAGTTGACGCCGAAGTAGTGCTTGTCGTCGATGTTCGCACCGATACCGAAGTCGCTCATCAGCTCGACCGAGCGGTCGATGATGATCGGCAGCGGCAGGTTCAGCGGGCCGAGGGAACCGGCGCCGGCGCCAATGGCGTCACGCAGTTCGGCATCGGACGCCATGACCAGCGGGCTGGCAACGCCAGGCTGGTTGGCGGCCTTGATTTCGTTGAGTTCGTGGTCGCCACGGATGATCAGGGCAATCAGCTTGCCTGGCTCTTCGGCGTGGACGATCAGGGTCTTGATGGTCTTTTCAATCGGCAGATTGAATTTTTCCACCAGCGCGGCAATGGTCTTGGTGTCTGGCGTATCGACCAGGCGCAGTTCTTCGGCTGGCGCTGGGCGCGAGGTTTCGCGAGGCACGGCCTCGGCCTTCTCGATGTTCGCCGCGTAGTCGGAGCCGTTGCTGAAGACGATATCGTCTTCACCGGATTCGGCCAGCACGTGGAATTCGTGGGAGCCGGCGCCGCCGATGGAGCCGTTGTCCGCTTCAACCGGGCGGAACTTCAGGCCCAGGCGGGTGAAGACATTGCAATAAGCCTGGTGCATGCGGTCGTAGGTGACCTGCAAGGACGCCTGGTCGGCGTGGAAGGAGTAGGCGTCCTTCATGATGAACTCGCGGCCGCGCATCAGACCGAAGCGTGGGCGGATTTCATCGCGGAATTTGGTCTGGATCTGGTACAGGTTCAGCGGCAGCTGCTTGTAGCTGCTCAGCTCGTTGCGAGCCAGATCGGTGATCACTTCTTCGTGGGTCGGGCCGGCGCAGAAATCGCGACCGTGACGGTCTTTGAAGCGCAGCAGCTCCGGGCCGTATTCTTCCCAGCGACCGGATTCCTGCCACAGCTCAGCCGGCTGAGTGCTCGGCATCAACACTTCAAGCGCGCCCGCGGCGTTCATTTCTTCGCGAACGATGGCTTCAACCTTGCGCATCACCCGCAAGCCCATCGGCAGCCAGGTGTACAGGCCGGAAGCCAGTTTACGGATCATGCCGGCGCGCAGCATCAGCTGATGGCTGATCACGACCGCGTCGGAAGGCGTTTCTTTCTGTGTGGCGAGCAAATATTGACTGGTGCGCATGGTAGGCCGTTGTCGGTTGCTGAAGACTGGAAGTGACGGAGCATTGTACGGGCGAGTTCCGCTGGCGTACAGGATTGCGCTCGGAGGGGGCAGGGGCTACTGCGAAAAGTGCGCAACCCCCGGGATTTTCTAGGATTCTTCGCCGACTGCAGTGCTGTTGGCGGAGCTTTCGGGCTCGGGTTTCGGCCCGGCGCGGCGGCTCTCCTGGAACCAGTGAATGGCGATCAGGATCAGTGTCGGCACCCCGAGGATCGCGGTGATGAGAAAGAAGTCGTGATAGCCGAACTTTTCCACCATGACCCCGGAATAGCCGCCGATCAGGCGCGGCAGCAGCAGCATGATGGAACTGAGCAGGGCGTACTGGGTGGCGGAGAACTTGAGGTTGGTCAGGCTCGACAGGTAGGCGACAAAGGCTGAAGTGGCCATGCCTGAACTGAAGTTGTCCAGGGAAATGGTGACGATCAGCATCTTCAGGTTCGGGCCCATGTCGGCAAGCATGAGGAACAGCAGGTTGGTCCCGGCCGATGCGGCGCCGCCGATGAACAGGATCGGCAGGATGCCGAACCGCACGATCAGCAGGCCGCCCATGCCGGCGCCGAGCAGGGTCATGATCAGCCCGAAGATCTTGCTGACCCCGGCGATCTGGTCTTTGGTGAAACCCTGGTCGATGTAGAACACGTTGGCCATGACGCCCATGACCGTGTCCGACATGCGATAGGTGGCAATCAGCCCCAATAGCAGAAAGGCTTGCCAGCGATAGCGCAGGATGAAGTCGTTGACCGGCGTCAGCACCGGCGCCAGGCCCCGGCGGCCCATGGCCGAGAGGCACAGGGTGCTGAGTGTGATGTAGAGGATGGCCCGCAGGAAGGCGCGGTCTTCCAGCAGCAGGTCCAGCAGGCTGACGCCGTCGAAGATCACGCTGGCGAAGTCGGTGTTGTACAGCTGGGTGAAGGTGGCGGGAACGGAAACCAGTAGCACGATCAGCACGAATACCGAGATCAACTGGTGAGCGAAGCTGTAGCGCCCGGCGGACAGTTGGGTGCGCAGCGGCACCGCGGGTTCACGCATCAGCAAGGTGGTGATCAGGGCCGGGATCATCAGCGCCCCGAACAGCACGTAGGTGCCGGTCCAGGCCGAGTGCTTGTAGCTGAAACCGGTGGAACCGAAGCCCTCGGCGAAAAACAGTGCGCCGGCAGTGGCCAGCAGCACGGCAACTCGATAGCCGGACATGTAACTGGCTGCCAGGGCGGCCTGGCGGCTGTCGTCGGCGATTTCCAGGCGGTAGGCGTCGATGGCGATGTCCTGGGTGGCCGAGGCGAATGCCACGATCACCGCAATGGCAATCAGCCAGGAAAGGTGCTTTTGCGGGTCGCAGAAACCCATGCCGATCAGGCCGAGAATCACCAGGGTTTGCGCCAGTACCAGCCAGGAACGACGTCGACCGAGCTTGCCCAGGAGGGGCAGGCGCCATTGGTCGAGCAGGGGCGACCATACCCACTTGAAGGCATAGGCCAGGCCGATCAGGCTGGCGTAACCGATGGTTTCACGGGCCACACCGGCCTCGCGCAACCACACCGAAAGAGTCGAGAACACCAGCATGTAAGGCATGCCGGCGGCGAAACCAAGCAGCAACAGCACGAGCGTCGAGGGGCTGGCATAGGCGGCAAGTGCGGCGCGCCAGGTTTTACGGGGCATGGGCTGAAGTCTGCCTCAGATTACGGAAACAAAGCGCGCACTCTAACCGCTGTGCTCCACCGGGCGCCAGCCATGGCGCTGAATATCCACGCGATTGTTCAGGATAGAGACACCTTCGCCACGCAGTCTGGCCCGCTGCTCGTCGCCCGAGGGACTGCCGGCCGGCAAGCTCAGGCGACCACCGGCGCCGAGCACTCGATGCCAGGGCAGGCTGGTGTCGGCGGGTAACTGGCTGAGGGTGCGCCCGACCCAGCGTGCCGCCCGTCCCAGGCCTGCCATCTCCGCCAGTTGGCCGTAGCTCACCACCCTGCCTTCGGGGACCTGGGCCAGGGTCAGGTACAGCGCCGTACGTCGGATCTGTGCAGGGCTTTGCGGCTCTTCGCTGTGTTCGGTCACATTCGCGGTTCCAGATAATAGAGGAGGGACGCTGGTCGGCTGTGGTGATCAAAGCCGGATGAGTATTGAACTCACTCTCAATACCCGGGTCAGTCCTGACTAAGGCTTGTTCAGCAGGAATAATGCCGTTTTTTTTCGCAAGATCGAGTCCTCTATTGCTTATGTTGCCTAGAACTTTGCTGTGTTTCGCGGTGCTCAGCGCCTCCATGCCTGTATTGGCCGATACCGTGTGGTTGAAGAACGGTGATCGCCTGAGTGGCAAGATCAAGGTGTTCGACGGCGGCAAGCTGTTGATCCAGACCGACTATGGCGGCGCCATCAATATTGACTGGGAGCAGGTCAAGACTCTGGAGAGCGACCAGGAGCTGCTGGTCAAGCAGGATGCCTACACCGGGGAGAAGGCCAAGTCGCTGCAGGCGGCGGACGAAGGCAAGGTGATCCTGGCCAACGGCGAGGCGCCCAAGACGGTGGAGCTGGCGAGCATCCAGCAGATCATGAAGCCCAAGCCGCTGGTGGAAGACATGGTCTGGAAAGGCAACGTCGATGTGGCCATGGACTACAAGCGCGCCGAAAAGAACACCGATGACTACGACATCGACTTCAAGACCTCGGCACGTCACGGGGCCTGGCGCCACAATGCCCAGGGCGAATACAACCGTGAGTTCCAGGATCATGTGGTGACCACGGACAACTGGAGCGCCGAGTACGCTCTGGACCGTTTCATCACGGAAAAGTGGTTCTGGGAGGGGCGCCTGACCTACAAGCGGGACAAGGTCGAGGACCTGGCGCGGCAGCGGGTGGTGGGTACCGGCCCCGGCTACCAGTTCTGGGATGATGAGCTGGGTGCGTTCTCCCTGGGCTCGCTGCTCAACCGTACCGATTACGAGTACGCCGATGGCGGCAAGGACAACTTCTATTCCCTGGCGATGAAGTGGGACTACAACCGTTACCTGATCGGCAAGCGGGTGGAGTTCTTCACCAATGGCGAGGTGGGGCGGCCGCTTTCGGGGGTGGCCGACTATGCACTGGATGCCGAGATGGGGCTGCGCTACAAGGTCACCGACTGGGCTTCATTGAACCTCAAGGCGGAAAAAGACCTGATCCGCGGTACCGAAGACAGCGATCTGGACAAGACCCGCTACACCGTGGGCTTTGGCGTGACCTGGTAACCCGGTACGCATGGGCGCCTTTTCAACGAGGGCGCCGACAAAAGTGACGGGCACAAAAAAGCCCCGCTGTTGAGGGCGGGGCTTTTTTACTGGATCAGTACAAGTTAGATAACTTGAACTTCTTCAGCTTGCATGCCTTTCTGACCGCGGGTAGCGATGAAAGAAACCTGTTGGCCTTCTTTCAGGCTTTTGAAGCCGTCGGATTGGATAGCTTTGAAGTGTACGAACAGGTCGTCACCGGATTGTGGAGTGATGAAGCCGAAGCCTTTTTCATCGTTGAACCACTTAACGGTACCGGTTTGGCGATTAGACATGGTGTATCTCCTTGGACAAAGTTAACTGCGACTCAGGAAAAGCCCTGGCCGAGACTGAGTGCAAAGAGCAGGAAAAATTCTTGGAGATGGTTGGATCGAAATTCAACATCGTGTAGAGATTCTCAGTGACACAAGCAGCACAGTGGCGCCACCTTAACCCTTTTTCCTGAACGTGCCAATGGTCAGTGCGAAGGTTTCTCGGTTTTCGTGACTGACGGCGGGGCGCTCGTCGCCCAGCCCTTGAAAATCGTGGCGTGAGGCGAGAAAAACGTCCCAGACTTTGAACCCGACCTCGCGCCCCGGTAAGATGCCAGACCGTTTTTTTTCACCTCGCTATTTCAGGACACCCGCCATGAGCATCAAATCGGACAAGTGGATTCGCCGCATGGCGCAAGAGCACGGCATGATCGAGCCCTTCGTAGAGCGCCAGATGCGTGGCGAAGGCCAGGATCGGCTGATCTCCTTCGGGGTGTCGAGCTACGGCTACGACGTGCGTTGCGCCGACGAATTCAAGGTGTTCACCAACATCAATTCGGCCACTGTCGATCCGAAGAACTTCGATGAAAAGAGCTTCGTCGACATCAAGAGCGACGTCTGCATCATTCCGCCGAACTCCTTTGCCCTGGCACGCACCGTCGAGTACTTCCGCATTCCGCGCAACGTGCTGACCATCTGCCTGGGCAAGAGCACCTATGCCCGTTGCGGCATCATCGTCAATGTGACCCCGCTGGAACCCGAGTGGGAAGGCCACGTGACCCTGGAATTCTCCAACACCACCACCTTGCCGGCGAAGATCTACGCCAACGAAGGCGTGGCGCAGATGCTGTTCCTGGAGTCGGACGAAGAGTGCGAAGTGTCCTACAAGGACCGTGGCGGCAAATACCAGGGCCAGCGCGGCGTGACCCTGCCACGCACCTGAGTTCGTCTGTCTGACGAATAGCGGGAATTCCTGAGCCGGCAGGCACTCTATTGGAGGTACTGCCGGTACGCGCAAGGCGTACCCGGCACAGCTCAGGAGTGCCCTCATGAAGATAGATCCGCGAATCAGTGCCACCTTGGCCAGGCTGGAACCCAATCAGGTTGGCGTACTGGCCTGGACCCTGCTGGCGCATCCTCCCGTCAGCATGGCCGGTGGCATTCCCGGCCAGCCGGATCCCGATTCCCCGCAACCCCTTGAACCCACCGAGCCGGGCGAACCGACCCTGCCCGACGAGCCGCCTCCCGCGCCTGTCGCCTGAAGCCCGTACCGCGCCCGCCCGGCCCAGAGCCTGAACGGGCGCGGTACCGCTGTTACTTCAGGTTGCCGCTGAGAAACTGCTGCAAGCGCTCGCTTTTCGGGTTGCCCAGCACGTCCTCCGGAGCCCCTTCTTCTTCCACCAGGCCCTTGTGCAGGAACAGCACCTGGCTGGACACCTTGCGCGCAAAACTCATCTCGTGGGTGACCATGATCATGGTCCGGCCCTCTTCGGCCAGGCCCTGGATCACCTTGAGCACCTCGCCTACCAGCTCCGGGTCCAGGGCCGAGGTGGGTTCGTCGAACAGCATGACCTCCGGCTCCATGGCCAGGGCCCGGGCTATGGCCACCCGTTGCTGCTGGCCGCCGGATAGAAACGCCGGGTACTGGCTGGCCACCCGTGCCGGCAGGCCGACCTTGTCCAGGTAACGCCGGGCGCGTTCCTCGGCCTCCCTGGTGCTGACCCCCAGCACCCGGCGCGGGGCCATGGTGATGTTTTCCAGCACGGTCATGTGGCTCCACAGGTTGAAGTGCTGGAACACCATTGCCAGGCGGGTGCGAATCCGCTGCAGCTCCGCCGGGTCGGCCACGTGCATGCCGTGGCGGTCGCTGACCATGCGGATCTGCTGGCCATCCAGGCTCATGGCGCCGTCATCCGGGGTTTCGAGAAAGTTGATGCAGCGCAGGAAGGTGCTCTTGCCCGAGCCGCTGGCGCCGATCAGGCTGATCACGTCGCCGGTCCTGGCCTTGAGGGAAACACCTTTGAGCACTTCATTGTCGCCATAGCATTTATGCAGGCCTTCAACGGTCAATTTGTACATGGGGGCGTGCATCCTCAAGGCGAAAGTAGGTAACCGCTGCGATAGGCCTCGCGACCGGCGACATGGGCGATCACCATGCCTGCGGTGGCCATGCGTCGCAGCGAGCGGGCGTACATGAGCCCGGCGTTGTTGCAATGGATGGGGGTGACCCGGTCGTGGATCGGGTCGATGATTTCGGCCACCAGTTGCCCGGCTTCCAGGTATTCCCCGGGCAGCGCGTTGAACACCAGCAGCCCGCCTACCGGGGTCGCCACCGGTTCGACACCGGCCAGGGGCGTGGCCGGGAAGGGCAGCTCGGGCAGTGGCGGCGCTTCACCGTCGATGGCCCCAAGCCGGGTCAGGTAGTCGATCAGGGCCTGGCAGTCGAGGCTGGCCAGGCCGTGGTTGACGTCGCCCTGGCCGCGCAGCTCGACGGTCACCGCAAAGCTGCCTGTCGGGATGGCGAAGCGCTCGCCGAAGCGCTGTTGCAGTTGCCACCACAGCAGGCTGAAGCATTCGTCGAACGACCAGGCCGCGGAGTCGGTGGCCAGCAGGCAGGCTTCGGCGCCCAGGTAGCGAGCCAGCGGCTCCACCCGGGGCCAGGCTTCGGGGGTGGTGTAGAGATGCGCCACAGCCTCGAAGTCGCAATGCAGGTCCAGCACCATGTCGGCATCGCAGGCCAGCCGTTGCAGGGTCAACTGCAGGGACTGCAGTTGGGTTTGCGGCCGCTGGCGCGCCAGGGCATCGATCAGGTGGCGGCGGATCAGTTCAAGGTTGTGTTCAGGGTCGGCATTGAGCAGCCCTTCGATGGCATCGCCGACTTGTTCGCCCAGGTCGGCGAAGCCGCGGTTGAAGTTCTGCCCGCTTTCCAGCTGGTAGCGTCCCAGGGGCACATCCATCAGCACCTGTTCCAGGCCCACCGGATTGGCCACCGGCACCAGGACGATTTCCTGGCGCAGGCGCCCGGCGGCTTCCAGCTCGGCCAGGTGTTGCTTGAGGTGCCAGGCCACCAGCATGCCGGGCAACTCGTCGGCGTGCAGGGAGGACTGGATATAGACCTTGCCGGCGGCCTGGGGCGGGCCGAAGTGAAAGCTGTGGACCTGGCGCGCGGTGCCCGGCAGCGGGGCGAGCAGGTCGTGGATCTCGTGGCGCATTGACGGTTTTCCTGCAGCAAGTCCTAGTGGGTCGGCCCGAGGAAAGCCAGCCAGCGGCGTTCGGCGAGGCGGAACAGGCCCACCAGGGCGAAGGTCACGCACAGGTAGATGATGGCGGCGATGCCGAACGACTGAAATGTCAGGAAGGTCGCCGAGTTGGCGTCGCGGGCGATTTTCAGAATGTCGGGAATGGTCGCGGTGAAGGCCACTGTGGTGGAGTGCAGCATCAGGATCACTTCGTTGCTGTAGTAGGGCAGCGAGCGGCGCAGGGCCGAGGGCATGATCACATAGGCGTACAGCTTCCAGCCGCTCAGGCCATAGGCCTTGGCCGCTTCGACTTCGCCGTGGGCCATGCTGCGGATCGCCCCGGCGAAGATCTCCGTGGTGTAGGCGCAGGTGTTCAGGGCGAAGGCAAGGATGGTGCAGTTCATTGCATCGCGAAAGAACGCATCCAGGACTGGCTGTGCGCGAATCGCGGCGATGCTGTAGATCCCGGTGTAGCAGATCAGCAACTGGATATAGAGCGGTGTGCCACGAAACAGGTAGGTGTAGAACTGCACCGGCCAGCGGATGTAGCGCTTGGGCGAGACCCGGGCGATGGACAGCGGGATCGACACCAAAAAGCCGATGCAGATCGAGGCACTGAGCAGCCACATGGTCATGGCCAGGCCGGTCACGTGGTAGCCATCGCTATAAAGGAAGGGACGCCAGTATTCCTGCAGGAGTTCGATCATCGCACGGCCTCCCGGGCGCCGGCGGCGTAGCGCCGTTCAAGCCTGCGCAGGACAAAGTTGGAGGCACTGGTGATCAACAGGTAGATCAGCGCCGCCAGAACCAGGAAGTAGAAGAGTTGGTAGGTGCTCTTGCCGGCGTCCTGGGCAGCCTTGACCAGGTCGGCCAGGCCAATGATCGACACCAGGGCGGTGGCCTTGAGCATCACCATCCAGTTGTTGCCGATGCCTGGCAGGGCAAAGCGCATCATTTGCGGAAAGACCACGAAGCGAAAGCGCTGGCCGCGTTTCAGGCCATAGGCGGTGGCCGCTTCCACCTGGCCCCGGGGCACGGCAAGGATCGCCCCGCGAAAGGTTTCGGTGAAGTAGGCGCCATAGATGAAACCCAGGGTGATCACCCCGGCGCTGAAGGGGTTGATCTCGATGTAGTCCCACTCCATGAAATCGGTAAAGGAGGTCAACCAGGTTTGCAGGCTGTAGAAAATCAGCAGCATCAGGACCAGGTCCGGTACGCCGCGGATCAGGGTGGTGTAGAGCTGGGCCGGAACCCGCAGCAGGGCAACGCTGGACAATTTGGCGCTGGCGCCGATCAGCCCCAGCAAAACGCTGACCAGCAGCGACAACACCGACAACTTGATGGTCATCCAGGTACCTTCCAGCAGCAGAGGGCCGAAACCCTTCAGGCTGAGCGCGGAAAGCCCCAGGTTTTTTAGAAGTTCTTCGAGCATCGATCTGTGACCCGTAGCGATAAAAAAGGCGCCCATCGAGGATGGGCGCCGACAGGTTATTTACCGCTGTAGAGGTTCAGGTCACCGAAGTGTTTTTTCTGGATGGTGGCGTAGGTGCCATCATCGTGTAACGCTTTGATACCTTTATCCAGAAGCGCTTTCAGCTCTTTGTTACCTTTCGAGATACCCACCGCGGTCTTGGCCGGCAGCAGCGGGTCGTCCACCGGCTTGCTGATCTCATAGTCAGCGCCTTGCGGTGACTTGAGGAAGCCCAGTTCGGCCTGCAGCATGTCCTGGATCGAGGCATCGAGGCGCCCGGAAGTCAGGTCGGCATAGACCTGGTCCTGGTTCTGATAGGCCTGGGTCTTGACCCCGGCCTTGTCCAGCACGGCCTTGGCGTAGGCTTCCTGAATGGTGCCCTGCTCGTAGCCGACGGTCTTGCCCTTGAGCGAGGCGGTGTCTTCGCTCAGTCCCGAGCCTTTCTTGAACACGAATGCGGTGGGGCCGGAAAACAGTTCGTTGGAGAAGTCGATGACTTTCTCGCGAGCCGGGGTGACGGTCATGGACGAGATCACACCGTCGAATTTATTGGCCTTGAGGCCTGGAATCATGCCGTCGAAGTCACTTTCGACCCACTTGCACTTGACCTTCAGCTCGGCACAGATGGCATTGCCCAGGTCGATGTCGAAACCCACCAGGCTGCCGTCGGCGGCCTTGGATTCGAAGGGGGCGTAGGAAGGGTCGACGCCGAAGCGCAGTTCCTTGTATTCCTTGGCCAGCGCGGAGCCGGCGGCCATGCAGAGAGCCAATGCAGAAAGGGTCAGCAATGCTTTTTTCATTATTCAATCCCTAAGAACCAATATGAGCGCTTGTGGCGCATGAGTACTGTTACTGGACCGCATAAGACTTAATGAAAGTAGCAATTTCCGAACCAGAGTCCCGAACAGGTGTTTTAAAAGCGCTGGAAAGCAGCGACATGAGGGAACCCGTGCGCCGAGATGGGGCGTGTTTTTTGGTAGGCGCCAATAAGGTGCGAAGGGGTGGGCAATCTACGATGGGCGAACTGACAGGGCTGCCAGTGCCAAGCGCGGTTGAGGGCGCCGGTGAGCTGTTCGTTTTGGAGCAGGCCCGCTTGCACAGGACGTGCAAGCGGGTGGGGGAAGGTTACTTGCCTGGAACCAGGGTCAGGCGGGTCTTGCCGTAGCTGCGCTCGAAGTTCTGCGGTTGCATCGGCAGGCTCAGGTACTGGGCCTTGAGCCAGCCGTCGATGCCGTTGGCATAGTTGGGGCTCACCGGGTTGCCGGACTGGCCGCTGCTGTTGAGGCCCATCAAGGGTTCGCTGAGGCCGAAATCCACGATCAAGCGCAGGGCCGGTGTATCGGTGATGGCAAAATCCTGCCCCCAACGGTACGCGGCGCTGTTGATGGTGTTGTGGTCGCCCCCGGCCTGAAGCGGGCCACGGATCTGCCGGCCATTGGCGTTGGTCCACTGGTAGCTGTGCAGCTTGCCCCATTGCCAGGCCTTGCGGTCGGCGCCCAGCAGTTGCTCGCCGGAGCTGATGGCGGCTGCCAGGCTACGGGCGAGGATGGCTGGCTTGTCTTCCTTTTGCGCGGTGCGCGAATCGTCCCAGAACGGGCTGTCTTCCTGGCCCAGCAGGTGGTCGGCCTGGGCCGAGTAGGAAAGGTTGCCGTTGGCGACGAAGGCTTGCCAGGCGTCACTGGACTCGGGGCCGAGCTTGTCGAGGAAGATCTGCTTGGCGCTCTCCTGCAGGAACAATTCGTACAACGCCGCGTCGGCCGAGCCGGCGCTGACCTTGCCGTCGAACGCCAGCAAGCGGCTATAGGCTTCCCTGGCCTTGGCGCGTTCGGTATCGGGCAAGGCCTCGATGGCCTGCTTCAGCGGCTGGGCCATGCCCGGAGCTTCGAACATCTTTTTCAGTTTGGCGGCGAACAGGGTGCTTTGGTCGTACTGCAGGGCGATCAGGCTGCGGTTGTCCTGCTTGCCGCTGGAGGCCAGACCGGCCATGCGCTCGGCCCGTTCCGGGGCGTGCCAGGAATTGGACAGCTGCATGCCGTAGCCCCGCGAGATCACTCGCTGGTTGGCGGTGGCGATCCAGCCCTGGGGCGGGTCCTGGTCGTAGGGGTGGAGCATCGGGTCGGCGTAGCCGTCCCAGTCGTAACGGCCATCCCAACCCGGTGAAGGCAGCAAGCCTTCGCCTTCGCGGCGGTTGGGGAAGCGCCCGGTGACCTGCCAGCCGATGTTGCTGGCGTCGGCAAACACCATGTTCAGGGCAATGGCGCGGATTTCCCGACTGGCATCCGAGGCCTTCTCGACATTCTGCGCCCGGGACAGGTCGAAGAAGGCGTCCAGGGTCTTGTCGTCCTTGAGCTCCGGCGTCTGCAGGGCCAGGCCGAAACCGTTACCGAGCGCTGCCCCCAGCGCGCTGTTGAGCAGCGGGCCATGGCGGGTTTCGTACACGGCTTCGCGAATCGGTCGCTGGCCTTTGACGAAGTAGGTTTCGTTGCGCACGGTCACCGGCTGCCATTTGCCGTTGTTCTGGTAGTACAGGGCGTTGCCCTGGCGCTTGAGCTTTTCCAGGAACAGGTCCTGGTTGTCTCCCTCCACCGAGCTCATGCTCCAGGCCACCTTGCCGTTGAAGCCCTGGAGAATCGCCGGCAGGCCAGCGATGGAAGCGCCAGCGGCCTGGTATTTCGGCGCGCGGATCTGGGCGTAGTACCAGGCTTGCAGGTGGCTGTCGGCGGCCAGCAGGCTGCGGCCGGTGCGGCTGCGTTGTGGGGCGATGGCCAGGTTGCTGCCGCCGCGGGTGCCCAGGCTGTTGAGCTGGGCCAGACGGTTGATGGCGCGGCTGACTTCGTTCAGGCCCGGCACAGTGAGATTCAGGCCCTTGAGCTTGTCCGCTTCGGCCAGGGGCAGGGGTTCATCGGGATAGCTCGGAGTCAGCCACGGCAGTTTGTCGCTGCCGACTTTCTGCGCCAGCACCAGGGCGTTGATCTCTTCTTGCAGGTTGGCGGACTGGCCGAAGTTCAGCAGGCAGAAGATCAGCGCCGAATCCTCGGCTTTCCAGTATTCGGGGGTGTAGCCCTGGGCTGCCAGGTCCGGCGGCAGCTTGTCGCGATAGCGGAACAGGTAGGCGTTGACGCCCCGGGCATAGACCTCGAAGAAGCGCTTGATGCGTGGCGACGAAGCCTTGTACAGCTCATCGGCGCTTTTCTTCAGGTTGATCGCGCGCATCAGGCGGTCCACTTCCAGTGCGTCGGCACCGGACATTTCGGCCAGGCGGCCCTGTGCCAGCAGGCGCAGGGTCACCATCTGGCCAATGCGGTCGCTGGCGTGCACATAGCCCAGGGTGAACAGGGCGTCATGGAAGCTGCTGCTTTCGATCAGCGGTACGCCGACCGCGTTGCGCCGCACGGAAACGTTCTGTGCCAGGCCCTTGAGCGGTTGCACGCCAGAGGTGGGGGGCAGGGTGTCTTGAGTGTTCCAGGACTGGCAACCGGCCAGGCTCAGAGCACTGGCCACTGCCGCGGCAACGCCGAACCGGGGAAGAAAATGTGAGAAGGCTGGCGAGGCCATGGCAAAGCTCCTGCGGGGGGTAGCGTCGATAAAGGCGCTACGTTAGTGAGCAGGCGAGTGCCGCGCAAGCGGGGGCAGGAGGTATTTCTCGACGACGCTGCAAATAGCGATCGCCGGCGCGTCGGCGCCTGGCAAAACCCGTAGGAGCCGGCTTGCCGGCGAAGAGGCCTTCTGGCCTTGGCTGGCCCTTGCGGGCACCGTGACTGGCAAGCCAGCTCCTGCAGGCACAAGGTTCAGGAGGCGGGATTGACCTGCTCTACCAGGGCATAGGCCCGCTCGGTAGCCGGTCGGGCCTGGATGCTGTTGAACCAGCGCTGCAGATGCGGGAAGTCCTCGAGTTTCTGGCTCTGCTTCTTGTAGGAAGCGATCCAGGGATAGATCGCCATGTCGGCAATGCTGTAGTCGCTGCCGGCGACGAACTTGCGGTCCGCCAGGCGCCGATCGAGCACGCCGTACAGGCGCGCGGTTTCATCCACATAACGTTTGATGGCGTAGGGGATCTTTTCCGGGGCGAACTGGCTGAAGTGATGATTCTGCCCAGCCATCGGCCCCAAACCGCCCATCTGCCAGAACAGCCATTGCAGGGCTTCCTGGCGCCCGCGCAGGTCCTGGGGCAGGAACTGGCCGGTCTTTTCCGCGAGGTACAACAGGATCGCCCCGGACTCGAACAGCGACAGTGGCTGGCCGCCATCGGCGGGTTGGTGGTCAACGATCGCCGGAATGCGGTTGTTGGGCGCGATCTTCAGGAATTCGGGCTTGAATTGCTCACCCAGGCCGATGTTCACCGGGTACAGGGTGTAGGGCAGGCCGGCTTCTTCCAGGAACAGGGAGATCTTGTGGCCGTTGGGGGTGGTCCAGTAATACAGGTCGATCATGGAACGCTCCAATTGGGATGTATCTGTGCTTAAGGACAGCAAACTCCGGCATTAGGTCGTCCTGTCTGCATTCGATGGCTTGCCTGAACAGCTAAGTGATGCTCAAGTGCGGCAAATTCAATGACCTCGACAGAGAAAAACATGCCCCTTCCGGCCAGCACCGCACTGATGCTCATCGACCAGCAGCAAGGCATCCTCCAGCCTCGGCTTGGCCCGCGCAACAACCCAGAGGCGCAGGTGCGGATGCTCGAACTGCTGGCCCACTGGCGCGCCCGCGGCTGGCCGGTGATCCATGTGCAACACCTGTCGCGTTCGCCGGATTCGGTGTTCTGGCCCGGGCAGTCGGGGGTGGAGTTTCAACCGTGCTTTGAGCCCCGGGACGGGGAATGGCGGGTTCAGAAGCAGGTGCCGGATGCGTTTTGCGCCAATTCGCTGGAAGCGGATTTGCGGCGCGAGGGGATTGCTGGGTTGGTGATTGTCGGTGTTGCCACCAACAACTCTGTGGAGTCGACGGCGCGTACGGCTGGCAACCTGGGCTTTGCTGTGTGGGTGGTGGCCGACGCCTGCTACACCTTCGACAAGCCCGACTTCAACGGTCGGGCCCGTAGTGCCGAGGAGGTGCATGCCATGTCGCTGGCCAATCTGGATGGCGAGTACGCCACTGTCCTGGACCTGGCGCAGTTGCTGGCCCAGGAGGCCGGGCGCAGCTGAAGGCGCAAGTGCTCAGGCAGGCCCCGCCCGCGCTCAGGTCAGGCGCCGTGGCACTTCTTGAATTTCTTGCTGCTGCCGCATGGGCAAGGGTCGTTGCGGCCAACGTCTTTCAGTGCGTTGCGTACCGGCTCCTGGTGGGCGTGGTTGCAGTGCGGGCCGTGAACATGGCCATGGTCGTGATCGTGGTGGTCATGATCGTGGTTGCAGTCAGGGCCATGGACATGAGGTTGCTGGGTCATTGCGGGTTACTCCGGGATAAAATCGCCGGGAATTATCACGCCATTGCGCTTCAGGTGCACGTCCTGGCCGATGAATAATCCGATTTCCAGTTCCCCTTCGAGGCGGTAGGGGATAGGTCGCTCGGGCTTGCGCAGCAATTTCACCACATCGCGGATCTGCGGCCACAGGTTGGTCCGCACCGGCACCTTGAAGAAGCGGCTGCTGTGGGGCGTGACGGTGAACCAGTGTTCGTGCTCGCCTTCGCTGAGCAGGAAGCGCTCCAGGTAGACCTTGTAGGTCAGGCGACGCACGGTCAGGTCGCTGTCGTTGGGGTTATCCACCCGCAGGTGCAGGGTGAAGCGTTGTTCCAGCAGGTTGGCCTTGACCACCTCGACCTTGACCAGATGCACCGTCGGGTCGACGGACTCATCGCTGAACCAGGAGGCACAACCCGTCAGGCCCAGCGCGCCGAGCAGGCACAAGGTTCGTAACGCACGCAGCTCACCGATCATTGCAAGACTCCCTCTGGATGCCGGTGCCCATCCTGGGCCCGGGTTGGTATCGGCCAGTCGCGGCTCAGCGGCTGAAGTAGCTGGCGCAGCACTTCTTGAACTTGTGCCCGCTGCCACAGGGGCAGGCGTCGTTGCGGCCGGATTTGAGGGGAACCGTGGGGTCGATGAAATACCAGCGTCCCTGGTTCTGCACGAAGGATGAGCGTTCGCGGTGGCTATGCTCGCCCTGGCTGTCGTGCCAGCGGGCAGTAAAGGTGACAAAGGCATGCTCGGGCTGGCCGCCGAAGACTTCCGAGCTTTCGACCTGCAACCCCAGCCAGGTGCTTTGGGCGCTCCAGTCGCTGATGGACTGGCGATCCAGGCCCGCCTGTTGCGCCGACAGGGTGGTGGCCAGCAGGTAATCCACCTGCCCCAGCACATAGGCGCTGTAGCGCGAACGCATCAGGGCTTCCGCGCAGGGCGCGGGATGGCCGGCATGGTAGTGGCCGCAGCAGGCATCCAGCAGGTTGCCGCTGCCGCAGGGACAAATCGAGGCACTCATTGTGTTACCACCAATACTTTCCAAAGTTTTCCGGGTTTGCCCAGAAACGTGAATTGAGCCAATCGGGCACTTGCTTGTATTCAAGCAGATCGTAGGTGAACAGGGTCAGGACCTGTTCATCGCGCTGAAAGCGTTCGCTGGCCTGCAACGCCAGGGAATAGAAGTCGGTTTCCTGCCAGCCGCAGGCACACAGGTCGGCCAGCACGGCGATCCGGCTGGCATTGAGGTTGCGAATGCCCCCAAGCAGGTTCAGGCCGTCGCGCTTGGGCAAGTGCTCCAGGCAATCCACGGCCAGGGCCAGGTCGAAACGCCGCGCTGCCAGTTCCGCAGGCAGAGGGCCGGGTGCTGCCTGGGCCACTTGGGTCGTGGGGTGGGCCTCCTTGAAGGCAGCCAGGGCGGGGAAGTCGCTGGCACCGATCAGCAGCAGCTGTTGTGGTGCGTAGCGATCCAGCAAAGCCGCCAGGGCCTGCTGCGGGGTACGGTCGGAAATGCCGGCGCTCATCTTAGCTCCTCGGTCAGAACGCTAAAGACTAGCGTGCCGGCATCTGCGGGCCTAGAGCGGTTCACCACTAAATCGGCGAACCTCCTGTGTTTACGGGGCGAAACCGGTGATAGCCAGGTGCTGGCGCAGATGAAATGCGCGGTCTTTACTCCGTGAATCGGCCTTGAGCCGATCCCTCAGGAGAAATCAGATGAGCATCATTCGGACGGCAGTACCCCTGGTTCTGTTAACCAGTGTGTTGACTGGTTGTGCAGGTTTGCAGAAAACCGACTGGCCGATCTGCGCCGCGGTAGGTGGCGTCACGGGCGCGGCGCTGGGCGCCACCGAAAGCTCCTCGTGGGCGGGCGGCGGCGCACTGGTGGTCGGTGGCCTGGCGGGTGCGTACTGCTGGGTAAAAGGTGATGGCGACGAGGACGGCGATGGCGTGCCGGACAGCCGCGACAAGTGCCCACACACACCCAGAGGCGTCCAGGTCGATGCCAACGGCTGCCCACCACCGCCACCGGTGGTAGAAGAGGTGGTAGTGGTCAAGGAAGAAACCATTGTCATTCGTGATGTGCACTTCCATTTCGACTCGGCCAAGCTGACCGATGCCGACAAAACCAAGCTCAACACCATTGTCACCCGACTGAAACAGGAGGCGTCGAGTGCCCAACTGCGAGTGACCGGCCATACCGACAGCGTCGGCAGCGATGCCTACAACCAGAAACTCTCGGACAAGCGCGCCCACTCGGTCGTGGAGTACCTGATCAGCAACGGCATTCCCCGCAGCAGCTTCGTCTCGGTAACCGGTGCCGGTGAAAGCAAGCCAGTGGCGGATAACAAGACCGCCGAAGGCCGGGCGATGAACCGTCGTACGGAAATCCAGATCAACCGCTGAAACCCCAGGGCCTGTGCGGCGACGAGCCGCACGTGGCCGCCTCTGCTCCTGTGCCAGGACCATGCTGATGGCGCAGGAGCCTTTGATCCCGGTGCCTTCTCGGCGATGGGCTCAGCCTGTCTGTAACGGGCGATCCTCGTCGATCCGGTGGCTAAACAGCCACTTCGTGAAGAATTTTCATTCCCCTCTGGCTTACCCCCGGGATAAGTCGTTACTGTGCGCGCAAAGAATAATTCACGAGGGGAGCGTATGAAGGTTTTATGGGGGCTGGGGAAGTTTCTGACCTTGGTTTTCTGGTTGGTGGTGCTGATCAACCTGGCCAGGCCGTTGATCAACCCGCTGCATCTTCTAGTGAATCTGGCGGGCAGCCTGTTGCTGCTGACCCATTTGCTGGAACTGCTGCTGTTCAACGGCAGCCTCAAGGATCGGCCACATCCCTGGCGTGACCGGCTGTACATCCTGCTGGTGGGGATCTTCCACCTGCAGACTCTTCCTGCTCCTGTCGTTGTCGAGGCCGACCATGCGTAAGCTCTGCCTGCTGGCTCTTTTCTGCAGCCCCCTGGCCATGGCCCAGGTGGTCAAGGTCGAAACCAACTCCCTGATGCGTCTGCCCAATACCGCTAGCACTCTGCAACTGGAGCGGCTGGAAGTGGCGGACTATGGCACCTTGCTGATCCCGGCCAATGTCACCGAACTCAAGGTGGACGAACTGCGGCTGGGGCATGAGGCGCGGATCGCCATCGTCCCTACCGAACAGAGCCTGCACTTGACTGTCCGCCGTGCGGAGCTGGAAGCGGGCAGCCAGATCACTTCCCGCGGCGCGCCGGGTACCTACCTGAAGGCCGCCAAGCCGGGGCGCAACCTGAACCTGCGCATCGAGTCGTTGCAGGCCGAGACGCTGTCCGTGGACGCCCGGGGTGGTGCCGGTGCGCCGGGTTATGTCGGTCTGGATGGCGCCAATGGCCAGGAACCGGGCTGCACCTGGGGCAGCGCGGGGCGTGGGGCTGACGGTGACAATGGCGGCGATGGCCGTCCTGGTGCGGCAGGCGCCCAGGTCCGGGTGGAACTGCCGCGGGACTTCCCCAGCGAGCAGATCAAGGTCTGGGTCGATGGTGGCGCAGGCGGGCTGGCCGGTGCCGGTGGCAAGCCGGGTGCGGGCGGCAAGTCCAAGGGGTGCCTGGTGTACCGCACCGACGGTGGCAAGAGCGGACGGCCCGGCGCCCAGGGGCAGCCCGGCCCGGCCGGCGAGCCTGGCGCGCTGACGGTGCAGCGCCTGTAACGTAACGTTTGCGTTGAACCTTGCCCGGCCGCCCGCTTCTGTAGCGGGCGGCCTGTTTTCAGAAGGTCGGCCGCGCCGCCGCCAGGGCGACCAGCACCAGGCCGATGATCAGGTTGCTGCCCACCAACCGGCGGATCTTGCCCAGCGCCGCGGCGCCAGCGGGCCAATCCTCGGCCGCTACTGCCTTGCGCAGCTCCGGCAACTGCAGCGACTGGATGCGGATGAACAGGGCGGTCATCACCAGGTACAGGCCCATCATGATCTGCACATACTTGGGCGCGGTTTCAAAGCCGCTGAAGCGCAAATGCAGCAGGCCGATACCGCTGATCGGCAACAGCACCACGGCGATCCACACCCAGACGAAAAAACGCGGAAACACTTGCGCCCACAACTTCAGCCGCGCCGGCCCCTCCAGGGCCACCATGGCCGCCGGGCGCAGGACCATCCAGGCGAAGAACATGCCGCCG
>NZ_VYKE01000558.1:0-419 GCF_032424515.1 Pseudomonas sp. JV245A | reverse complement strand
TCGATCACCGCGCTGGAGGTGAGGATGCGAATACCCTTGGCCCGGGCTTCTTCCACCAGGGCGCCGCGCGGGTTGTGCCGCGCATCGGCGATGGCCACCACTTGCAGGCTGGCGTCGAGCCAGTCCAGGGCCACACGGTAGGCGTGGTCGTTATTGGTGGACAGCACCAGTTTCTTGCCCGGGGCCACGCCGTAGCGCCGCACATAGGTGGAGACCGCGCCAGCCAGCATGTTGCCCGGCACGTCGTTGTTGCCGTAGACCAGCGGCCGCTCATGGGCGCCGGTGGCCAGCACCACGCGCTTGGCGCGGACCCGATGGATGCGCTGGCGTACCTGGCCGATCGGCGCGCGGTCGCCGAGGTGATCGGTGAGACGCTCGTGAATGGTCAGGAAGTTGTGGTCGTGGTAGCCGTTGACCGT
>NZ_VYKE01000557.1:0-422 GCF_032424515.1 Pseudomonas sp. JV245A | reverse complement strand
CGCAGGATCAACGGCGTCTCCGGCGGCACCGCCACCACATCGAACACCGTCTGCGCCGCCTTTATCGCCTCGGCGTCGAACGCCAGCTGCTGCGCCTCTGGCCCGCCGCTCATGCCGATCGGGGTGACGTTGATCAGCATCTGCGGCCGCAGGCTGCCCAACTCGGCCTGCCACTCATAACCCAGGGAGCTGGCCAGGGCGCGCCCGGCCACTTCGTTGCGGGCCACGATCACCCCGTTGGCATAACCACCATCACGCAAGGCACTGGCCACGGCCTTGGCCATGCCGCCGCTGCCGCGCAGGGCAAAGCTCGACTCTCGAGGCACCCCGTGGCCCGCAAGCAATTGCGCCACGGCGATGTAGTCGGTGTTGTAGGCCTTGAGATGGCCGTTGGTGTTGACAATGGTATTGATCGAGGCAAT
>NZ_VYKE01000556.1:0-422 GCF_032424515.1 Pseudomonas sp. JV245A | reverse complement strand
CAGCAGGGTGGCGGCGTTTTCCCGCTGGCGGCGGGCCAGTTGGCGCTGTTGCGTGGCTTGCTGCACGGCGCGGTTTTCCCGTTGTTGCAGATCGTCCTTGAGGAACTCGATCTCGATCGGTACCTGCTTTTGCAGGTCCTGCAGGCGATCGGCCTCGATCAATTGGCGCAACTGTTTGAACCGCTCGTGGGTGGCGGCCCGTTCCTGTTCGGTCAGTTGCCCCAGGCGCTGGGCTTGTGTTTCCCAGCGGGCAATCGCCTGTTCCAGGCGCCGCAGGTGACCGGCGCAGATCTCCAGGATTTCTTCACGGGTGACGATACGCACCACTTTCGGGCCGCTCATGGGGTTTGCTCCGTGTCTGCCAGGGCTTGGGGCTGCGTCACCGAATCGGCACCGGCCAGCGGCTGCAGGGCCTGCTCGAT
>NZ_VYKE01000555.1:0-423 GCF_032424515.1 Pseudomonas sp. JV245A | reverse complement strand
CGCCATGGACCAGGGGCTGTTGCTGGAATGGAGCCGCGACGGCGTGGCCCACGCCAGCGCCGAACAGGGCCACGGCGAATGCCTGCAAGCCCTGAGCGCCGTGGCCGGGCAGGCCCAGTGGCTGGAGCGCCCGCTTGCGCAAACCGGGGTGCTGCGCGTACTGCTGCACCGCGCCGACGGCCAGCCCTTCGGCGCCCTGCTGCTGGCCAACAGTGTGCCCATCAGCGCGCCGGACAGCGAAGACCTGGAATCCCTGCAACTGCTGGCCACGCTGTTGGCCACGCACCTGGAAAACCAGCGCCTGCTGCAGGACCTGCAAGCCCGGGAGCGCAGCATGTCGGAGCTGGTGCAGCGCCTGTTCAGCGCCCAGGAGGATGAGCGCAAGCGCGTCGCCTACGACCTGCACGACGGCCTGGCGCAAAC
>NZ_VYKE01000554.1:0-427 GCF_032424515.1 Pseudomonas sp. JV245A | reverse complement strand
GTGCAGGTCAGCGTCGGTGATGTGAAGATCAACGGCTTCGACGAGGCCGCCCTGCGCGGCGCAGTGACCCTGGCCGGTTATCCGCAGCAGGCCGACAGCCAGAACGTCAACAAGACCATGGTGGTGGTGCTGATCGTCGCGCTGATCCTGATTGCCGCCATGTGCTACGGCCCGCTGGCGGCGCTGATGGTGGAGCTGTTCCCGACCCGTATCCGCTACACCTCCATGTCCCTGCCCTACCACATCGGCAACGGCTGGTTCGGCGGTTTCCTGCCGACCGTGTCCTTTGCCCTGGTGGTCTACACCGGCGATATCTTCTATGGCCTGTGGTACCCGGTGCTGATTACCGGGGTCAGCCTGGTGGTGGGGTTGTTGTGCCTGCGGGAAACCCGGGACGTCGACATCAACCACAACTGAGCAGCGTGCT
>NZ_VYKE01000553.1:0-428 GCF_032424515.1 Pseudomonas sp. JV245A | reverse complement strand
CCCGGCCCATTCGCGCAGGGCCAGGGCGCCGCCGGGCACCTGCAATTGCATATCCACCGGGCAACCGGCGCCGTCCAGCAGCGCCAGCAATTCACGGGCCCGGGCCCGTGGCAGAGGCTCCGGGGTACGCAGGATCAGGTCCAGGTCGCTGTGCTGATGCAAGGCCGCCACGCCGCTCGCCAGCTCGAAACCGGCACTGCCACTCACGCCCCAGATCCACTCCTGGGCATCCAGTTCATCGCGCAAGTGCTGCAACGCCTGCAACGCCGGCCATGGGCCCTGGGGCGGTACATGACACAGCTGCTCGGGGCGCACCCCGCGCTGCACGGCTTGCAGATCCAGCAGCGCCGGATAGCGCTGTTCCCGGGAAACACCGCGCAAACCCACCGCAACCTGCCCCGGTGCAGTCAGGGCCCGGCGCACCACCA
>NZ_VYKE01000552.1:0-434 GCF_032424515.1 Pseudomonas sp. JV245A | reverse complement strand
CCGGTCGGGGTGCCCAGCAACTGCACCAGCTGTTGTTCGTAGCGTTCGCGCAATTGCCCGACCCGCAGTTGCTGGTCGGGATTGAGGCAGCCGCTGTCGCGCTCCACCAGGCGGAAATGCCGCGGCAATTCCCGATGCAGCTTCAGGTGGGCGCGGATCAGCGCCGGCAGGCAGTCGCCCTGCAACTTGCGCCGTTGCAGGCGCTTGAGGGTGCTGTGCAGCTCATCGAAGAACTCCTCGATCAGGTCCAGCAACAGGTGCTGCTTGCTCGGGTAATGGTGGTACAGCGAGCCCGGGGTCAGCCCCAGATGGCTCGCCAGCTCACGCATGCCGACCTGGCCGAAGCCCTTGCTGGCGAACAGCTCCAGGGCCTTGTCGCGGCTTTCGGCAAAGCGTGAGCAGCGCTCAGCCATAGTGATGGAAACCCCGACCGG
>NZ_VYKE01000551.1:0-435 GCF_032424515.1 Pseudomonas sp. JV245A | reverse complement strand
CCTGGGCGGCCAGGGCCGTGGCCTTGACCTGACGCAGCAACTGCCCCACCGGCAGGCTCGGCGCCAGCTCGACGCGCATCACCAGGGTGTTGACGAAGAAGCCCATCACCCCTTCCATTTCCTGGTGGCGGCGATTACTCACCGGCACCCCGATGCGGATATCCGGTTGATCGGAGTAACGGTGCAGCAGCAACGCGAACGACCCCAGGAACAGCTGGAACAGGGTCATGTCATGTTCCCGCGCCACTCGCCGCAGCCCTTGCTCCAGATCCGCCGGCAGGCGCAGGCCCAGGCGTTCCTGGCGGTGGGAGACCAACGCCTGGCGTGGATGATCCAGAGGCAGCTCCAGAACCGGATGCTCCAGCCCCAGTTGCTGGCGCCAGTAATCCAGCTGGCGCTGTTGCTCGCCCTGCTCCAGCCAGCTGCGATGCCAGT
>NZ_VYKE01000550.1:0-440 GCF_032424515.1 Pseudomonas sp. JV245A | reverse complement strand
CCCATCAGGACCTGCCGTTCGATCGTCTGGTGGATGCCCTCAAGCCCCAGCGTGCGCTGGACCAGAACCCGTTGTTCCAGGTGATGTACAACCACCTGAGCATTGCCGGGGAAAGCACCGACGGCACCAGCCTGCCGGGCCTGCAAGCCGAGGAAATGGTCCTGCAGGGCGGTACCGCGCAATTTGACCTGACCCTGGAAACCCTGGAGACCGACGCCGGGATCAACGCTTCGTTCATCTATGCCGGCGAATTGTTCGAGGTCTCCACCGTCCAGAGCCTTGCCGATCACTGGCGCAATCTGCTGCAAGGCATGCTTGAACCGCAGCAAGCCCTGGGCGAGCTGCCGATGCTGGGTCAGGACGAGCAGCGCCGCATTCGCCAGGAGTGGGACCACACCGATGTGGTCTACCCGACCCATCGTTTTGTCCACCAGCTGTTT
>NZ_VYKE01000549.1:0-441 GCF_032424515.1 Pseudomonas sp. JV245A | reverse complement strand
CTGGATCGCCGCGCCGACCTGGAGGAGGGCCTGCGCCCGGCCATGGAGGTCTGGGCCCATGTGCAGTCGCTGCCGGAGCCGGGCTTTGCCGTGGTGGCCCTGGGCAAGCGCGATGTGGCCTATGACGCCGGCTTGCCGGTGCCGCTGCGGCGTTATCGCGCCGGGGCCCAGGCCAGTGCCGGGGATGACGTGGGGGCGTGCAAGGTCACTGCGGTGATGGACCAGCATGCGTTTCTCACGGTGGCGCCGGGAGTGGAGCTGCGCATTGGCGACATCATTTCCTTCGGTACTTCGCACCCCTGCCTGACCTTCGACAAATGGCGCACCGGGTTGCTGGTGGATGAGCGCCTGCAGGTGATCGAGAATCTGGAAACCTGTTTCTGATCGCCGGAGCCGGGGATATGCAGGGTCTGCAGGAGCCGGCTTGCCGGCGAAGAGGCC
>NZ_VYKE01000055.1:0-33508 GCF_032424515.1 Pseudomonas sp. JV245A | reverse complement strand
CCAGCGCCAGCAATTCCGGCTCCGGGGCTTGCCCGCTGTCCACGAAGGGTGCAAAGCGCTCGATGATGTCCGGCCCTGGCAGATGCTCGGTCACCAGGTAGGCGCTGCGCCGCAGCCACAGGAAACGCCGCTCCAGCAAGGCCAGAGGCTTGGGCGTGGCAATGCCCAGGAACGCCAGGCGATTGCCTTCGCGCCAGGAATGCCAGGCCCGGCTCGGGCGCCAGAAGCGCTTGAGCCAGTGAGCAAAGCCCTTGATGTTGTAGCGCTTGATCACCAGCGGCCGGCCCGCAACCTCGACCCGCCCAACGCTGGCCGCGCCACCGGTCTTGTACAGATGGCCCTGATCCAGCAGGGCGTCGGCCTGCTCCAGCACCGGCAGCATCGCCGCCTCTTCCTCGCGGCGGATCGCGCGCAAGGCGAACGGGCCGCGCTGCACGCTGAACAGCGTGCACTCGCGGCCGACCTTGTTGAGAAAGTCCCGCAGGCGCCAGCCCCGGACCTTGTTCACCTGCTTCTGCAGGGCCTCCAGGGGCAAGGCATGCTCGGCGTTGCTCAACAGGTAGTGCACCAGCAACTCTTCGGTGAACGGTTCCAGGCTCTTGGGCAACTGGGCGAAGAATACCCCGAGGTTCTCCAGGACCTTCTGCCGGGACAGGGGCTTGCCCGCCTCTTCGACACAGATCCCCGCCCCATCGATCAAATACAGCCGGCCATCATGGCGCAGCAGATTGTCCAGGTGCAGGTCCGATTGCCACAGGCCCTTGGCGTGCAACTGGCCGATAGCCCCGAGGGCCTCGGCCAGTACCTCAGCCTGCTCGTCGGCCAGCACTGGCAGAGCTTCCACCTGCTTCCAGGCGTCGCCCAGGCTTTGTGCGCCCTGCAGTAACTCGAACAGCAGCCAGCCGCCCTCGCCCTCCTGCAAACCGTCCGCCAGCAGCAAGGGCGTCGTCAGCCCTTGTTCTGCCAACAGGCGCACACCCTGCAATTCTCGCTGGAAATGCCGAGCGGCCTTGGAGCCCACCAGCAGCTTGGCCAGCACCGGACGCCCGCGCCAGACCCCGGCCCCCACGTAACGCTGCCCCGGCAGCACCCGCAGCAGGCTCAGCAACTGCAACTGTGCCGGGCCGGCGGCGTCCGCCAACTCAAGGCTCAAGGGCAGCGTCGGGCTGCGCCCGCTGTTCTTCAGTTCAGACAGACGCATCAGCGTGCCCCCTTGTGGCTGCGCCGAGCACTGAGCCGCGCCACCCAGGCATCCACCAGGGAGCTGTCCTGAGGCTGGCCCACATAGGCCGCCAGCAGGCTGCGCACCTCATCGCTGCTCCACACCGAAGCCCGGCGCAGCAAGGGTTCCAGATCCTTGACCCGATCACGCTGGCCAAACAGCAGGGGCCGGGTCTTTTCCAGGTCGATCAACTGCGCCTGATACCCATCGCCCTCGGCCCGCAGGAAAATATGCTTGGGATAGAAACAGCCATGCACCTGGCGCAAGCCGTGCAGCTGCCGGGCCAGTTGCCCGCAAGCCTGGAGCACCGCCTGCCGCTGATGCTCGCTGAGCCGGTCCCACTGCAACAGCAGCGCATCCAGGTCATCCCAGCCATCCAGGGCCCGGGTCACCAGGATCGCCCGGGACTCGCCATCGACCTTGCGCATCCCGAAGAACACCGCTTGCAAGGCCGGAATGCCCAACTGTTGGTAGCGGCGGATATTGCGAAATTCACGGGCGAAACTCGGCTCGCCAAAGGGCCGGTGCAGGGTCCGGGTCAGGTAGTTGGTCTGGCGCTTGAGGTAGAACCCCTGCCCTTCCACATCCAGGCGAAACACACTGCTGCTGCCGCCACGACCGGTATTGGGTTCATCCACCGCTTCCAATTGAGTGGCCCACAGCTGGTCGAAAGTGCCGAGGCCATTGCGCTCCAGCAGCGCACGCTCCTCGGACGCCAGAAAATCAGTCATTCACGCCCCTCGAAAAATCTCACCACGTGGCGAATACGCTCCTTGTCGGCGGCACTCAAGTGATCACGCTGACGGTATTGCAGGTAGAAACGCAGGCGCTGGGTGGCCGACAGATGGTATTTGGCCACCTTATCCAGACAGGCCAGGTCCTTGGTGATCCGGTACTTGAGCCAGAAACCACGCCAAAAATCGCCGTTCGGGCAATCGATCAGGTACAACCGGTCCTGGTCGTCGACCAGCAGGTTGCGCCACTTCAAATCATTGTGGGTAAAGCGGTGGTCATGCATGACCCGGGTGTAAGCGGCCAACTGACGGCTGACGCCATCCACCCAACGACGGTCCTGCAGACGCGGGTCGTTGCGTTCGGCCAGCACCGAGAGATCCTCGGTACGCGGCAGCTCCCGGGTGATCATCGCCCCCCGGGAATAGGCCAGGCAGCGACGCTCCAGGCCCCAGGCCACCACATCGGCGGTGGGAATGCCCCATTTGGCGAAGCGCTTGAGGTTCTGCCACTCGAACTTGACCCGGGGCTTGCCCAGGTAGCGCCGCAGATTCTTGCCGGCGCCGGTATAGCGCTTGACGTAATAGTTGACGCCACCACGCTCGACGCGGATGACTTCGGACAACGGATCCCGGGTCAGGTGCTCGCCCTGCAGGGCAAACACCGCTTCCAGACTGCCGAAATCCTCCGCCAACGCCTGATAGGCCGGGTCCAGGTTCCAGCTCGCCATCAGAGTGCATCTCCGTACCGTTGCTTGCGGGCGTAGAGCTTTTCCGCCTTGCCTTCGAGCCAGGCCAGCAGTGCGGCCTCCTCGGCCAGAATCTGCCGCAACGGCTGCTGGAAGTAGCCCTTGAGAAAGCGCAGCTTGTCGCGGCGCGTCAGGCCGATATCCAGGGCCGAGAAATACAGCGCCGCCAGATCCTTGTTGCGCCAGCGCTGAGTGATCTTCGGCCGGGTCTGGGCCCGGTGCAGGTCGATCACCGAGAGCTTGAGCCCTTCGGGAGTGACAGGCCGATCGGTGTGCAGCAGGAAGTGGCAGATATAGCAGTCGCGGTGGTTGACCCCGGCACGATGCATCATGCCGGTCATGCGCGCTACCTCGGCGATCAGCGCGCGCTTGAGCGCAGGCGCCGGCGGCTGCTTGACCCAGTCGATGCTGAAATCTTCGAGGCTGACGGTCGGCGCCAGTTCCTCGGTGACGATGAACGAATGCTGGTCTGCCGGATTGGCCCCACGCTCGCCGTAGGCCACGGCGGTCATGGTGGGCACGCCCACCTGATGCAGGCGCTCCAGGGCGCGCCATTCCTGGCCGGCGCCGAGCACCGGCAGTTTGGCGGTGACCAGGTTCTTGACGATCTCGCCCCAGCCGATCCCACGATGGATCTTCACGAAATAACCGCGGCCGTCGACTTCCGTACGCAAGGTACGGCGCGCTTCCAGCTCACGGTAGACCTGGCCCTTCAGGCCCTCGACAGCGTCGAACGCATCGCGTCCGGCCCAGAGGCTCTTGAAGGGTTCGGCAAGCATCAACTTCATCGGTGTTGCTCCGCCAGAATCACATCCGCAGCGTGCTGCGGCATGCTGTAAAGGTCGGCCGTCTCGGCGAACGCCAGGCCATTTCGGCTCCAGGTCGCGCGTGCAGCGTCGTCGGTCAACATGGTGGTGAGGTATTGATTGAGCTGCGCCTGTTCCAGCGGCTCATCCAGCACCAGGCCGCTCTGGGCCTCGGCAATGTAATGGGCATAACCGCAGACCGCGCTGACCAGCACCGGCAGGCCGGCCACCAGGGCCTCCAGCAATACGGTGCCGGTGTTTTCGTTGTAGGCCGGGTGAATCAGCAGGTCGGCGCCCAGCAGGAACCGCGGGATATCGCTGCGGCCCTTCATGAACTGCACCTGGTCGCTCAACCCCAGCGCAGCACTTTGTACCTGGAATACCTTGGGGTCGTCCTGGCCGATTACAAACAGCCGGGTGCGTTTTTTCAGCGCCGAAGGCAATGCCGCCAGGGCCTTGAGGCTGCGGTCCACACCCTTGGTCTTGAACCCGGAACCGATCTGCACCAGCAGCAGGTCGTCATCCTTGAGCTTGAATTCGCGACGAAAATCCGCCCGGATCTCGGCGGCGTTGGCCGGTGCCCGGCGGTCCTGGGCGATCCCCGGCGGCAGCAGATGGAAGCGCTCCAGCGGGGTGTCGTAGTGCTTGATGAACAGCGGCTGCTGGACCTCGGAGATCATCAGGATCTCGGTCTTGGCGTCCTTGGCGAACACCGCGCGCTCGTACTCGGCAAAGTGCCGGTAACGGCCCCAGCGCCGGTACAGGGAGTGCCGCAGGTTCTGTGCCTTGTCCTCGAAACAGCCATCGGCGGCGTAGTACACGTCCAGCCCCGGCATCTTGTTGAAACCCACCAGCCGGTCCACCGGGCGCTTGGCCAGGTCGGCCTCCATCCAGGCGCTGAGCTTTTCATTGCGACGATGGTTGAACAGCGCCTTGACCGGCGCCACCAGCACTTCGAAACCGGGAGGGATATCGCCTTCCCAGATCAGGGTGTAGACACGGATCTGATGCCCGCGCCGCTGGCACTCCAGGGCGATGCGCATGAAATCGCGCTGCAGGCCGCCGAAGGGGAAATACTTATAAAGGACAAAAGCCAATTGCATCAGCGCGGCTCCTCAGCCAGTAACAGGGTGCTCAGTCGGCTGGCGACACGCTCGGGATTCAGGCGAGTGAAGCACAGCGGCCACTCGCGTTTGAGGTCATAACGCTGCTGGTCCACAGCGGTGGGCTGATAGGTGCATTTCTTCTGCAGGCACGGCGCGCACGGGAAGTTGCTGCCCAGGTGGATCTGCACCCGGCCATAGGCGCCGGTCAGCCCCGGGTTGGTCGGCCCGAACAGTGAGATGGTCGGTACATCCAGTGCCGCGGCGAGGTGGCCCAGCCCGGTGTCCACGGCCACGCAGGCCTGGGCATCGGCCAGCACCTTGGCGACCCCGGCCAGGTTCAGCTTCGGCAGCACCGTGGCGTTTTTCAGGCCGCTGGCGATGCGCTCGGCTCGAGCCTTTTCCGCGGGGTTGCCCCAGGGCAGCTTGACCTCGACGCCGAGCATGCCCATGCGTTCGGTCAGCTCGCGCCAGTAGGCCTCGGGCCAGTGCTTGGTGTCCCAGGTGGTGCCATGCAGGAACAGCACGAAGGGCTTCTTGCGCGGCAACTCCACGAGTTTTTCGACGTTCAGGCCATAGTCGCCCAGGCCCTGGGGCAGGTCGTAGCCCAGGGCCACGGCGAACAGTTGGCGCACGCGCTCCACCGCGTGCTGCCCACGGGCCACCGCCAGGCGCCGGGAGTAGAAGCGTGAAGCCAGAGGCTCGCGGGCCGAGTTCTTATCCAGCCCCGCCACCGGGGCGCGCACGTAGCGGGTCAGCCAGGCGCTTTTCAGCAGGCCTTGGGCATCGATCACCAGGTCGTACTTGGTCGAGCGCACGCTCTGCTTGAAGCGTCGCCACTCGCCACTCTTGATGGTCTGCCAGATGTTCTTGCGCCAGCGACGGATCGCCACCGGTATCACCTTGCCGACCGCCGGATGCCAGGTGGGAATTTCGGCAAAGCCTTCTTCCACCACCCAGTCGAACTTGATCCCGGGGATCGCCCGCGCAGCATCGGTAAGGGCCGGCAATGCATGGATCACATCCCCCAGGGACGAGGTCTTGATCAACAGTACCCGCAACTTATTGAACCTCGACCGGAGAGCCCTGCAAGCGCTGCAAGGCTTCATTCACCGGCTGCGGCAACAACTGGCGCAGGCAGTTGTAATGGCCGAAGCGGCAGGTGCGGTCAAAGCACGGGCTGCATTCGATCCCCAGCCGTACTACCTCGACCCGATCTGCCAGGGGCGGGGTGAAGCCCGGCGAAGTGGAGCCGTACACCGCCACCAGCGGGCGATTGAGCGCCGCAGCCACGTGCATCAACCCGGAATCGTTGGACACCACCGAATCGGCGCAGGACAGCAGGTCGATGGCCTCGGCCAGGGACGTTTCGCCACTGAGGTTGCTCGATTCCTCGCGCAGGCCGGGAATCAGCCGCCCGCGAATCTCTTCGCCCACGGCATGGTCATTCTTCGAGCCGAACAGCCAGACCTGCCAGCCTTCGCGGATCTTCGCCTCGGCGACCTGGGCGTAGTGCTCGGACGGCCAGCGCTTGGCTTCGCCGAACTCCGCCCCCGGGCACAGTGCCAGCACCGGGCGGTCCAGGCTCAGGCCGAACTTGGCCAGGGCCGCGTCCCGGCTTTGCGGATCGATCTGCAGGCTCGGGCGCGGATAAGGCTTGGGCAGCTCGGTCCCCGGCTCATAGGCCAGGGCCATGAAACGCTCGATCATCAGCGGATAACGTTCTTTGTCGAGCTTGCGCACGTCATTGAGCAGGCCGTAGCGGAACTCGCCGCGCCAGCCGGTGCGCTTGGGAATGCCGGCAAAAAACGGCACCAGCGCCGACTTCAGCGAGTTGGGCAGCAGGATCGCCTGATCGTACTGGCCAGCCAGGGACTTGCCGATCCGCCGGCGGGTCGCCAGTTCCAGGGCGCCATGGCCCAGGGGAAAGCTCAGGGCCCGACGCACCTGGGGCATGCGTTCGAGGATCGGCCGGCTCCACTCGGGGGCCAGCACGTCGATCTCGCATTGTGGATGACGCTGTTTCAGGCACTCGAAGAGTGTCTGCGCCATCACCATGTCACCGACCCAACTGGGCCCAACGATCAGAATATTCATGTGGTTTCCATAAACGAACCGGGGAGGCATACGCCTCCCCGCCTCGAGAATCCAGCACCGCGGCCTTCACCGCCGGTTCAGTTTGGGCGAGCCGGCAAGGCCCGCCGAATACATGGTTGGCCTTCTCAGGCCGCTTAGCTTAGCCCCAGCTCACGCCAAATTCGTAACACTTCCCGTCGTTCGGTCACAAATTGATCACCGGTAATGATTCCGGCCTCATTCTGCAACGCCTGCCGGTGAGCCGCGGAACGGTAGGCCTTGTAGACCTCGCGCAGCAGGCTGGCATCGCTCGCGGGCATCAGCCCGACTTGCTCCAGACCTTCCAGGATGCGGATGTTATCGGTATAGCGCAGCAGTGACGGGTGCTCTTCGGACCACGCCAGGGCCGCGTATTGCACCATAAATTCGATATCGACGATACCTCCGGCGTCCTGCTTGAGGTCGAACGGCGCCGTGGCTTCGAAGGCATTGGCTGCAGTTCCGGCGGCGGTCAGGCGGCTGCCCAGGTTGTCGCGCATCTTGGCCCGCATCTCGCTGACTTCCTGGCGCAGCTTGGGCAGGTCGCGTTTTTTCCCCAGCACCGCGGCCCTGACCTTTTCAAAGGCCTGGCCCACATCCTGGCTGCCCACCAGCACCCGCGCCCGCACCAGCGCCTGGTGCTCCCAGGTCCAGGCCTCGTTTTCCTGATAGCGGGCAAAGGCCCCCAGGGAACTCACCAGCAACCCCGAAGCGCCGGAAGGCCGCAGGCGCATATCCACTTCATAGAGCTGGCCGGAGTTGGTCTGGGTGGTCAGCAGGTGAATGATGCGCTGCCCCAGCCGGGTGAAGAACTGCGCACCGTCTATGGGTTTGGGCCCGTCGGTTTCCGCCTGGGGGTCGCCATCATGGATGAACACCAGGTCCAGGTCGGAACCGTGGCCCAGCTCGATGCCGCCGACCTTGCCGTAACCGACAATGATGAAGCCCGGGTCGCACAAGGTGCCGTCGGTACGCAGCGGTGCACCGTGCTTGGACACCGTCTGGCGCCAGGCCAGGGCCAGCACCTGTTCCAGGATCGCTTCGGCGAGCCAGGTCAGGTAATCGCTGACTTTCATTAAAGGCAGGCTGCCGGCGATCTCCGAGGCGGCCACTCGCAGGCGGTGGGCCAGCTTGAAGTGGCGCAGGGCTTCCATCTGCTGCTCCAGGTCATCCTCGGGAATGCGCGTCAGGCGCTCGCGCAACTCGGCAGCCAGTTCCGGCGCCAGGGGCGGCTTGAACAGGCGCCCTTCGTTGAGCAGTTCATCCAGCAGCAGGGGGAAGCGGGTGATCTGCTCGGCGATCCACGGGCTGGCGGCGCACAAGGTCAGCAGACGACGTAGAGCCCCCGGGTTCTCGGTGAGCAGCACCAGATAGGCCGAACGCCGCGCCACGGCTTCCACCAGCGGCAGCACTCGCTCCAGCACCAGGTCCGGATTGGCGTGCTCCACCGCCTGGGCCAGCAACCGCGGAATAAAGGCATCCAGACGTTCGCGTCCCAGGCGCTGCATGGCACGTAGCTGCGGGCTGCCCCGCAGACCGGCCAGGGCACGCAGGGCCTTGGGCGCATCGACGAAGCCGCCCTCCTGCAACTGGCGGCAGGCGGCCTCCTCGTCCTGGGCTTCCTCCCACAACGGCAGCCATTCGCCACCCACCACCACTTCGCTTTCGGCGCCTTCATCCTCATCCGGGTCGGCGATGACCTGACGGAAGTGCCAATCTACCCGGCCGCGCCAGTGCATCAACTGTTCGTGGAAGGCGTTCCAGTCGGCAAAGCCCAGCATGAAGGCGATCCGCGCCTGATCCTGGGGATTGTCCGGAAGCATCTGCGTCTGGCGATCGGCGATGGCCTGGATCGCGTGCTCGGTATAGCGCAGGAACTCATAGCCTTCGCGCAGCTCGCTGATCACGGCAGGCGGCAGGTAGCCCTGCCCTTCCAGAGTGCCCAGCACCTTTAATAGAGGACGCTGCTGCAGGCTCAGGTCGCGTCCGCCGTGGATCAGCTGGAAAGCCTGGGCGATGAACTCGACCTCGCGGATCCCCCCCGAGCCCAGCTTGATATTGTCGGCCATGCCCTTGCGCCGGACTTCCTGCTGGATCAGCTGCTTCATGGTGCGCAGCGCCTCGATGGCGGAAAAGTCCAGGTAACGGCGATAGACGAAAGGCCGCAGCATGTCCAGCAACTGCGCACCGGCGGCCTGATCCCCTGCCACCACCCGGGCCTTGATCATGGCGTAGCGTTCCCAGTCGCGCCCCTGATCCTGGTAGTACTGCTCCAGCGCATTGAAGCTCAACACCAGGGCACCGGCAGAACCATAGGGCCGCAGGCGCATGTCGACGCGGAACACGAACCCGTCGACGGTCATCGGGTCCAGGGCCTTGATCAGGCGCTGCCCGAGGCGAATGAAGAACTCCTGATTATCCAGGGGCCGCTTGACGCCGACGGTCTCGCCGCCTTCGGGGTAGGCGAAGATCAGGTCGATGTCCGACGACAGGTTGAGTTCCACCGCCCCCAGCTTGCCCATGCCGAGGATCACCATCTGCTGCGGCTCGCCGCTACGCCCGCCGGTGGGCACGCCGAACTGCTGGGTGTGACGCAGATACAACCATTGATAGGCCTGGTCGATGCAGGCGTCGGCCAGATCGGAAAGGTCGCGGCAGGTCTGCACCAGATCCGCCTGGCGGGTCAGGTCGCGCCAGATGATCCGTACCTGCTGACGGGTGCGCTGGCGCCGCAGCACGCGCCCCAATTGATCCTCGCTCTCGGCCGCCTGCACCGCGGCGGCGATTTGCGCGCACAACTCCCCAGGCGCGAATGGGCGGTCCAGCTCGCCGCTGCGCACCAGCTCCAGCAACATCAAAGGGTCACGCAGGCTCTGTTCAATGACAAAGTCGCTGGCGGCGCCCACCCGGGCGAACTCCGCCCAGCGTTCGGCGCTCCAGTCGGCCAACCCGGGATCGCCTTCCAGGGCCGCGACGGCGCCACGCAACGACTGCTCTGCGCGGCTGACCAATGGCAAGAGAATCGCGGGGACGGGGGCAAGCGCGGGCAGGCTCATGGGCTATCCTTGATCGGCGTGGAAAATGCGGGCGGGGACGGATGTCGCGGGCAGGCCGCCTGATGGACTGTCGAACAAAAGTTAGAAATAGCTGAAAATAGGTTTTTTTTAGCAGCCGGCATTAATTTATTACCTATTCCCGTTAGTCATCGACCAACAGTAACGATTATTCTCACAACGCAGCAGGAGGCCACAAGCCGCTCTTCTGTAGTTTTACTACTCGTATATACATTCGAAAGGCTGAAATGGCCGACGATTTGTAGTAAAACTACACGCCGCTGGATCAACCTCCGGCAATCCAAGAATTTATAATCGTCTGCCCACAAGGCCAGTCGCAAACTCAGGCAACCGATTCTGGAAGCCTTTCCGCCCTGGAGCAAGCCATGCAAGACCTCGATCCCGTCGAAACCCAGGAATGGCTGGACGCCCTGGAATCGGTTCTCGACAAAGAAGGCGAAGACCGTGCTCACTATCTGATGACCCGTATGGGCGAACTCGCGACCCGCAGCGGCTCGCAACTGCCCTACGCCATCACCACGCCGTACCGCAACACGATTCCCGTCACCCACGAAGCACGCATGCCTGGCGACCTGTTCATGGAACGCCGCATTCGCTCGCTGGTACGTTGGAACGCGTTGGCCATGGTCATGCGTACGAACCTGAAAGATTCTGACCTGGGCGGTCACATCTCCAGCTTCGCCTCCAGCGCCACCTTGTATGACATCGGCTTCAACTACTTCTTCCAGGCCCCGACCGACGAACACGGCGGCGACCTGATCTACTTCCAGGGTCACGCATCGCCTGGCGTCTACGCCCGTGCGTTCATGGAAGGCCGCATCACCGAAGACCAGATGAACAACTTCCGCCAGGAAGTCGATGGCAATGGCCTGTCGTCCTACCCGCACCCTTGGCTGATGCCTGACTTCTGGCAGTTCCCGACCGTTTCCATGGGTCTGGGCCCGATCCAGGCGATCTACCAGGCGCGCTTCATGAAGTACCTGGAAGCCCGTGGCTTCATCCCTGCCGGCAAACAGAAAGTCTGGTGCTTCATGGGCGACGGCGAGTGCGACGAGCCGGAATCCCTGGGCGCGATCTCCCTGGCCGGCCGCGAGAAGCTGGACAACCTGATCTTCGTCATCAACTGCAACCTGCAGCGCCTCGACGGCCCGGTTCGCGGCAACGGCAAGATCATCCAGGAACTCGAAGGCGTGTTCCGTGGCGCCCAGTGGAACGTCAACAAGGTGGTCTGGGGCCGTTTCTGGGACCCACTGCTGGCCAAGGACGTCGACGGCATCCTGCAGCGCCGCATGGACGAAGTCATCGACGGCGAGTACCAGAACTACAAGGCCAAGGACGGTGCGTTCGTCCGTGAGCACTTCTTCAATACCCCTGAACTCAAGGCGATGGTTGCCGATCTGTCCGACGACGAGATCTGGAAACTCAACCGTGGCGGCCACGACCCGTACAAGGTCTATGCGGCCTACCACGAGGCGGTCAACCACAAAGAGCAGCCGACCGTCATCCTGGCCAAGACCATCAAGGGTTATGGCACCGGCGCCGGCGAAGCGAAGAACACCGCGCACAACACCAAGAAAGTCGACGTCGACAGCCTGAAGCTGTTCCGCGACCGTTTCGACATTCCGGTGAAAGACGACGACATTGAGAACCTGCCGTTCTTCAAGCCAGAAGAAGGCAGCGCCGAAGCCCGCTACCTGAGCGAGCGTCGTGCCGCACTGGGCGGTTTCGTGCCGCAGCGTCGCGCCAAGAGCTTCAGCGTCCCGACTCCGCCACTGGATACCCTCAAGGCCATCCTCGACGGCTCGGGCGACCGTGAAATCTCCACCACCATGGCCTTCGTGCGGATCCTCGCGCAGCTGGTCAAGGACAAGGAAATCGGCCAGCGCATCGTGCCGATCATCCCGGACGAAGCCCGTACCTTCGGTATGGAAGGCATGTTCCGCCAGTTGGGCATCTACTCCTCCGTCGGCCAGCTCTACGAGCCAGTCGATAAAGACCAGGTGATGTTCTACCGCGAAGACAAGAAGGGCCAGATCCTCGAAGAAGGCATCAACGAAGCGGGCGCCATGAGCTCCTTCATCGCTGCCGGTACTTCGTACTCCAGCCACAACCAGCCAATGCTGCCGTTCTACATCTTCTATTCGATGTTCGGCTTCCAGCGTATCGGCGACCTGGCCTGGGCTGCCGGCGACAGCCGTACCCGCGGCTTCCTGATCGGCGGTACTGCCGGGCGCACCACCCTCAACGGGGAAGGCCTGCAGCACGAAGACGGTCACAGCCACATGCTGGCCGGGACCATCCCGAACTGCCGCACCTTTGATCCGACCTACGGCTACGAGCTGGCGGTGATCATCCAGGACGGCATGAAGAAGATGACCGAAGAGCAACAGGACGTCTTCTACTACATCACCGTGATGAACGAGTCCTACCAGCAGCCAGCCATGCCGGCCGGTGTCGAGGAAGGCATCATCAAGGGCATGTACCTGCTGGAAGAAGACACCCGCGAGGCCGCGCACCACGTGCAACTGATGGGCTCCGGCACCATCCTGCGCGAAGTTCGCGAAGCCGCGAAGATCCTGCGTGACGAGTTCAACGTCGCTGCCGACGTCTGGAGCGTGACCAGCTTCAACGAACTGCGCCGCGACGGCCTGGCCGTGGAACGCAGCAACCGCCTGCACCCTGGCCAGAAGCCGAAGCTGAGCTATGTCGAAGAGTGCCTGAACGGCCGCAAGGGTCCGGTCATCGCCTCCACCGACTACATGAAGCTGTTCGCCGAACAGATCCGCCAGTGGGTCCCATCCAAGGAGTTCAAAGTCCTGGGCACCGACGGTTTCGGCCGCAGCGACAGCCGCAAGAAACTGCGTCACTTCTTCGAAGTAGACCGTCATTTCGTGGTGTTGGCAGCCCTGGAAGCCTTGGCTGACCGTGGTGACATCGAACCTAAGGTCGTGGCTGAAGCCATCACCAAGTTCGGTATCAACCCGGAAAAACGCAACCCACTGGACTGCTGAGGAGACTTTCTGTGAGCGAACTCATTCGCGTACCTGACATCGGCAGCGGTGAAGGTGAAGTAATCGAACTGTTTGTGAAGGTCGGCGACCGTATCGAAGCCGACCAGAGCATCCTGACCCTGGAATCGGACAAGGCCAGCATGGAAGTGCCGGCCCCGAAATCCGGCGTCATCAAGAGCCTCAAGGTGAAGCTGGGCGACCGTCTGAAAGAAGGCGACGAACTGCTCGAACTGGAAGTCGAGGGCGCCGCTGCTGCGGCCCCGGCGGCTGCTCCTGCGGCAAAAGCTGAAGCCAAACCGGCGGCTGCTCCTGCCGCAGCGCCAGCCCCAGCCGCAGCCCCTGCTGCCGCTTCGGTTCAGCAAGTGCACGTGCCGGACATCGGTTCGTCGGGCAAGGCCCAGATCATCGAAATCCAGGTCAAGGTCGGCGACAAGGTCGAGGCTGATCAATCGCTGATCACCCTGGAATCCGACAAGGCAAGCATGGAAATCCCGTCGCCTGCCGCTGGCGTGGTCAAGGCCATCAGCGTCAAGCTCAACGACGAAGTCGGCACCGGCGACCTGATCCTGGACCTGGAAGTGGCGGGTGCTGCGGCTCCTGCTGCCGCTCCGGCCCAGGCTGCTGCTCCGGCCGCTGCCGCTGCGCCTGCTCCTGCAGCAGCCCCGGCTGCTCCAGTGGCTGACAGTGTTCAGGACATCCACGTTCCGGACATCGGTTCGGCCGGCAAGGCCAAGATCATCGAAGTGCTGGTCAAGGCTGGCGACAGCGTTGAAGCCGACCAGTCGCTGATTACCCTGGAATCCGACAAGGCGAGCATGGAAATTCCATCGCCTGCCGCTGGCGTGGTGGAAAGCGTTTCCATCAAGCTGGACGACGAAGTCGGCACCGGCGATCTGATCCTCAAGCTGAAAGTCAAAGGCGCAGCGCCTGCTGCTGCTCCGGCTGCGGCGCCAAGCGCTCCGGCTCCAGCCGCCGCTGCTGCCCCGGCTGCCGCTGCACCTGCTGCCGCCCCGGCCGCCGCACCTGGCAAGCCAGGCGCGAAAGTTCACGCCGGCCCGGCTGTGCGTCAACTGGCCCGTGAATTCGGCGTCGAGCTGAGCGCTGTCGGCGCCAGCGGCCCGCATGGTCGCATCCTGAAAGAAGACGTGCAGGTCTACGTCAAGGCCATGATGCAGAAGGCCAAGGAAGCGCCAGCTGCTGGCGGCGCAACCGGTGGCGCGGGCATCCCGCCGATTCCGGTCGTGGACTTCAGCCGCTTCGGTGAAATCGAAGAAGTGCCGATGACCCGCCTGATGCAGGCCGGCGCCGCCAACCTGCACCGCAGCTGGCTGAACGTGCCACACGTGACTCAATTCGACTCGGCCGACATCACCGAGCTGGAAGCTTTCCGCGTTGCACAGAAGGCCGTGGCCGAGAAGGCCGGCGTCAAGCTGACCATCCTGCCGCTGCTGCTCAAGTCCTGTGCCCACCTGCTCAAGGAACTGCCGGACTTCAACAGCTCCCTGGCGCCAAGCGGCAAGGCGATCATCCGCAAGAAGTACGTGAACATCGGCTTCGCCGTGGACACTCCGGATGGCCTGCTGGTACCGGTGATCAAGAACGTCGACCAGAAGAGCCTGCTGCAACTGGCGGCCGAGGCAGCTTCCCTGGCGGAAAAAGCCCGCACCAAGAAGCTCTCCGCGGACGAGATGCAAGGCGCCTGCTTCACCATCTCCAGCCTCGGGCACATTGGCGGCACCGGTTTCACGCCGATCGTCAACGCGCCGGAAGTGGCGATCCTCGGTGTTTCCAAGGCCACCATCCAGCCAGTCTGGGACGGCAAGGCCTTCCAGCCGAAACTGATGCTGCCACTGTCCCTGTCCTACGATCACCGTGTGATCAACGGCGCGGCCGCCGCACGCTTCACCAAGCGCCTGAGCGACCTGCTGGCAGACATCCGCACCATTCTGCTGTAACCCGCGTACCGGCCCTCCTGTCATGGGCGGGCCGGTAGCGCACGCTTTCCGAGCGCCACGCTCGTACCTCAACCCCGTCAATTTGGCGGGGCTTTTTTTGCCAGAAAAACGTCGCCAATTGCCCGTCAGTGCACGACGTTAAACAGCAAAAAAGTTACTTTGCAGAAATCCTTCTGCCTGCCGATACAGGTTTATAGCACTTAGCCTTCATCTTACTTGTCAGTCGATGCGCCATGATGCAACCTTGCCGCAGGCAACAGTAAAGAGGGCGTGAGCCCGGCGCGATCAGCAATTTCGAAGCGAGTTTCCCCATGAAAAGCCAACCCGATGCCGCCAGCCGTATGGCGGCCGAGGTAGTGACGCAGTTGCCTGTGCCCTCGCGGCTCGGCATGTTGCGTTTCGAACGGCTGAATGAAGCGAGCTGGGCGCTGCTGTTTCTCGATCCCAATTGCGAACGCCAGTTCGGCCTGCCCGCCGTCGAACTCTGCGCCCTGGTCGGCTCGCCCTATGCCAGCCTGATGGAGCCCGAAGCCCGCTATCAGTTGCACGACACCATCCAGCAGCAACTGAGCAACAGCTCTCATTACCTGATCCGCTATACCCTGCACACCGCCCAGGGGCCCTTGAGCATCCTCGAGCTGGGCGAAGCCTACAAACAGCACAACCGGCACCTGCTGCGCGGCTACCTGTTGGTGGTCGAAGGGCTGTTCAGCGATGCTTCGGCGCTGCCGGCACTGGATCTGGAAACCCAGAACACCCGCCTGCAGATCGCCCTGGAACTCAACCAGCGGGCCCAGCAGGAGCAATTGCAGCACCTGGAACGGGTGCGTGCGCAGCAGGATTTGATTCTGCTCCTGACCCGCCAGCGCTACAGCACCGGCAATTCGTTGAAGGAAGCTGCCGAACTGATTACCCGCAGCGCCTGCGACATCTACCAGATCGACTGCGCCAGCATCTGGAACCTGGAAGACCAGCAACTGGTGCCGATTGCCGCCTATCACCGCGGCCCCCAGGAATACCGCATGCCGGAGTCCATCGACGCCAGCAGCTTTCCCGACTACCTGGAAGCCCTGCACAGCTGCCGCGCCATCGACGCGCAAAACGCCATGCGCGACCCGCGAACCCGGGAGATGGCCGAGAGCCTGCGCCCGCGGGACGTCAACGCCATGCTCGACGCCAGCATCCGCATCGACGGCCAGGTGGTCGGCGTACTGTGCCTGGAACAGACCGGCATGACCCGGGCCTGGCAGTCGGACGAGATCGCCTTCGCCGGCGAACTGGCAGACCAGTTCGCCCAAGTCATCAACAATCACAACCGGCGGGCCGCCACCAGCGCCCTGCACTTGTTCCAGCGCGCCGTGGAACAGAGCGCCAACGCCTTCCTGCTGGTCAATTGCGACGGCGTGGTGGAGTACGTCAACCCCAGCTTCACGGCGATCACCCAATACAGCACCGAAGAGGTCCATGGCCACCGTCTGTCCGAACTGCCGGCCCTGGAAAACCTCAGCGAGCTGCTGTTCGACGCTCCGTCCAGCCTGGCCAAGAGCAACAGCTGGCAGGGCGAGTTCAAGAGCCGGCGCAAGAACCTGGAGCCTTACTGGGGCCAGCTGTCGATCTCCAAGGTGTATGGCGACAACCGCGAGCTAACCCACTACATCGGCATCTACGAAGACATCACCCAGACCAAGCTCGCCCAGCAGCGCATAGAGCGCCTGGCCTACACCGACAACCTGACCAACCTGGGCAACCGCCCCGCCTTCATCCGCAACCTCGATGAACGCTTTGCCCGAGACAGCGATACCCCGATCAGCCTGCTGCTGGTGGACATCGACAATTTCAAGCGGATCAACGACAGCCTCGGCCACCAGACCGGCGACAAACTGCTGATCAGCCTGGCCCGGCGCCTGCGCAACAGCCTGAGCCCCAGCGGCAGCCTGGCGCGCTTCGCCAGCAACGAATTCGCCGTGCTGCTGGACAACACCGACCTGGAAACCGGGCAACAGATCGCCAGCCAGTTGCTGATGACCCTGGACAAGCCGATGTTCGTCGACAACCAGTTGATCAGCGTCACCGGCTCCGTGGGCCTGGCCAGTGCGCCGCTGCACGGCCGTGACCCGCAGACCCTGATGCGCAACGCCGGCCTGGCCCTGCACAAGGCCAAGGCCAACGGCAAGCACCAGGTGCAGGTGTTCACCGAGGCGCTGAACGCCGAGGCCAGCTACAAACTGTTCGTCGAGAACAACCTGCGCCGCGCCCTGACCCAGAACGAGCTGGACGTGTTCTACCAGCCCAAGCTGTGCCTGCGCAGCGGCCGCCTGCTGGGCATGGAGGCGCTGCTGCGCTGGAACCATCCGGAAAAGGGCATGATCCGCCCCGACCAGTTCATCAGCGTGGCGGAAGAAACCGGCCTGATCATCCCCATCGGCAAGTGGATCGCCCGCCAGGCCTGCCGCATGAGCAAGCAACTGACCGCCGCCGGCATGGGCAACCTGCACGTGGCCATCAACCTGTCGCCCAAGCAGTTTTCCGACCCGGACCTGGTGGCCTCCATCGCCAGCATCCTCAAGGAAGAACAGCTGCCCTCCTCGCTGCTGGAGCTTGAGCTAACAGAGGGCCTGCTGCTGGAAGCCACCGACGACACCCACCAGCAGCTGGAACAACTGAAAAAACTCGGCCTGACCCTGGCCATGGACGACTTCGGCACCGGCTATTCGTCCCTGAGTTACCTGAAGAAATTCCCCATCGATATCATCAAGATCGATCGCAGCTTCATCCACGAGATCCCCGACAACCAGGACGACATGGAAATCACCTCTGCGGTGATCGCCATGGCCCACAACCTGAAGATCAAGGTGGTCGCCGAAGGCATCGAGACCGCCGAGCAACTGGCCTTCCTGCGCCGCCACCGCTGCGACGTGGGCCAGGGCTACCTGTTCGACCGGCCGATTCCCGGCTCCGAGCTGATTGCCAAGCTCAAGCGTTATCCTCGTGGCCCAATTGCCTGACAGCGCTGTAACACTCGGGCAAACTGCGTGTCTGATTAATTACTCGATCCCACCCTGACTGAGAGGACTGATCATGGTTCTGCGCTCGGAAATTCTGGTGAACAAAAACGTGCTACCAACCAAAGAACAAGCTCTGCCTGGCCGTGAAACCCCCATGGCCCTACCTGCCGAACACTACGTCAACGGCAACCCGCTGCTGGGCCCGTTTCCGGGCAATGTGGATTTCGCCATCTTCGGCCTGGGCTGTTTCTGGGGTGCCGAACGGCGCTTCTGGCAGCGCGAAGGTGTGTTCAGCACGTGCGTGGGTTATGCCGGCGGCTTCACCCCGAACCCGACCTACGAAGAAGTCTGCTCGGGCCTGACCGGGCATACCGAAGTGGTGCTGGTGGTGTACGAGCCGGAAAAGGTCAGCTACAAGGAATTGCTGGCGATGTTCTGGGAACTGCATAACCCGACCCAGGGCATGCGCCAGGGCAATGACATCGGCACCCAGTATCGCTCGGTGATCTACGCCACCAATCCGACCCAGCTGGAGCAGGCGCTGCACAGCAGGGACGTGTTCCAGGCGGAGCTGACCAAGGCCGGCCTGGGCACCATCACCACGGAAATCGAAGAAGCGCCGACCGTGTACTTTGCCGAGGCTTACCACCAGCAGTACCTGGCGAAGAACCCTGAAGGCTATTGCGGGATCGGCGGCACCGGCGTGACCTGCCCGATCTGAGTCCTTGGGCCGGCCAGCCGGCTCCTGCAACCTTCCGCAGGAGCTGGCTGGCCAGCGACCCCTTACTCCGCGATCAACCAGTCCATCTGCCAGCCGCCCTGGGTCTGGCCCAGCTTCATCGACAGCCAGGGCAGCAGCTCGCGCAACTCCTCTTCCAGGCCCCAAGGCGGGTTGGCGATCGCCAGGCCCGAACCGTTGAGGCTGTTGGGCGTATCCAGCGGATGCACCAGCAACTCCACCCGCAGCAGCTTCGGCGCACCGGTACCGGCCAGGTCCTGGTAGAAACGTCGCAGGGCGCGCTGGTCCTTGACCGGGTACCAGATGGCCGCCACGGTCTGGCGCATGCGGCCAATGGCTTCCTTCAGCGAGGCCGCACAGCGCTGCATCTCGTCCAGTTGCTCGAAAGGCGGGTCGATGAGCATCACCGCGCGTTTTTCCGCCACCGGCAGCAGGGCCCGGGCCACGTGCCAACCTTCCCCCAGATGCACCGCCACCCGCCGGTCACCCTTCATGTTGTCCTTGAGCAGCAGGCCGTCTTCCGGGTGTTTCTCGTTGAGCAGCACCCGATCCTGGGAACGGGTCAGGCGCCGAGCCAGTTCCGGCGAGCCCGGGTAGTAACGCAACTCGCCATCGGGGTTCATCTTGTGCAGCACCTGCATGTAATCGGCGGTCAGCGCCGGCAGGTCCTCGTCGCCCCACAGGCGGGCGATGCCTTCCAGGTACTCGCCGGTGCGCGTGGCCTGGTCGCCCTTGAGGTCATACAGGCCGATACCGGCGTGGCTGTCGAGGTAGGCGAACGGCTGCTCCTTGCGCGACATCAGGGCGATGAGGCGGGTCAGGGTCAGGTGTTTGAAGACGTCGGCGTGATTGCCGGCGTGGAAGGCGTGACGATAGTTCATGGTTGCTCCTGCGCAGGGGGGCAAGTTTACCCTGTGCGCAGGCTGTCGTCAGTTCAGAGCGGGGCCGTACCCGGCGCAGGCGACGACGGGCACGGCCAGGGTTTCAGACAAACTCGTGACTGACTTGCGACCACAGGCTGACCCGCCGTCCGGACGTTTCGAACACCTCGATCTCGCGCTTGATCCCGCCACTGTCCTTCCAGCCCGGCAGGTCGAGCACGATCAGCTCCTCCATCATCGCCATGTACAGCGCATCCACCGGCGCCCAGAGCTTGCCGATGGCGGCATTGTCCTTGCCCGCCAGGCACAGGTTGATCGGGTGGGACATGCTCACCTGGCTGAACACCGCATGGCCGGCTTCCAGTATCTGCGCCGCGACCTGGTTGCATTGGAGAAAACGCTCGTTGATGACGGCCGGCTCGGAATGGCTGTAGGGGCAGGCCAGGAAAATCTTGCGCATCGTTACCTCGATTTCAGGGATAGGTGATGCGGGCCGTCAGGCCCGCGCAGGTTGCAGGGCAAAGGCGGCCGCCTGTTCCTGCTCTTGCAGCTCATAGCGCTGGGCAGCCGGCACCGAGATGCGGATGGCGATCGCCACCGCCAGCAGGCCGCCAAACAGTTTGCCGAGCAGAATCGGCAGGATCAGGCTTGGCTGGAAGTTCGCAGTGAAGGCCAGGTGGTCGCCGATCAGTGCCTGGGCGCAGACCCCCAGGGCCACGCACAGCACCTTGTCGCGGGCGGTCATGTGCTTGAACAGGTGGAAGGTGGCGATGATGTTGGCAAACACCATGATGAACCCCGCGGCACCGGTGCTGGACAGGTTCAGATGGCGCCCCAGCAGTTCCATGGGCTTCTTGCAGTAGCGCTGGAACAGGTAGCAGATGGGGAAGGTACCGGCGAGCATGATGCCGATGTAGCCGGCGATCTCGATCGCCCGGAACAGCTCCTTTTCGTCGGCGAACATCGGGTCGAAGCCCCAGCCGCCGAAGTTGATGCTGAAGAACTTGGTGAAGTGCTCGACGATGCTCAGGGCCAGGATCAGCTTGATCGCCGCGTCCATGATCTTGCCGAACACCAGGAAGCCCCTGACCATCATCTGCGGCCGGTAGCGCAGCCCCGCCGCCAGCAGGAAGCAGAACACGAACAGCGGCGCCAGCAGCTTGAGCATGTCGACGAAGCCCAGGGACAGGTAGTACAGCGCCTCGGAGTTGGTGGAAACGATGTCCCGCACCGGCAAGTGGGTAGCGGTGATGATCAGCAGCGACATCAGCACCGCGAACGGAATGCTGATCAGCCCGGCCATGGCACCCAGGGCCAGGTACTTGTGGTCCTTGCGCTCGAGCATGGTCAGGCCCACCGGGATCAGGTAGACGATGGTCGCCCCGGAGGTGTAGCCCACCAGCATTGCGGTAATCCACAGGTCACGGTTGGCGGTCAGGGCGTTGGCCAGCTGGTAGCCGCCCATGTCCACGGCAATGATCGACAGCGCCGCGATGGAGACATCCGAACCCAGGGCGTTGAAGAACGGCCCCAGGGCGTGGGAAATGCCCTGGGACAGGTAGGGAATCGCCACCATGATCCCGGCCTGGGCCAGGAACACCGGGCCGATGGAGTGGATACCGTTGACGAACTCCTTACCCAGCCCGCTCTCGGGCTTGATGATGGATGACAGGGCGCCGATCACGGCGCCGAGCATGATCAGGTAAATGACGTAGTTTCCAAATTCAGCCATGTGGGTTCATCTCTCTGAGCGTCATTTATAGGTTTCCCCCGCCGGGGAAGTTCTTGTCGAGGCCAGCTCTGGTCACTCATCGCCAAGGAGAACGATGAACCAGGTGATGAAACACAGGGCACATCCCGTGCCACAATGTGTATTAGTTGTGGTTTTTACTTTAAAACAACCATATTTCGGTCAATACACTTTCGCAACATTGGCTCGACCTGCCGTGGGTCATGAGCCAACCCCATGACTGCAGGCCATTGTGAAACGTGCAAGTAAATGCTTAACTTTTCCATCGAATTTGACCGAATAAGCACATTCCTGAACCAGGAGTGTGCGTAAGTAACAAAAAATGCCCATTTGTGTGGCGAAGTACCACTAAACGGAAAACACCATGCGCCCCAACGAACGACGACAGCACATTCTCGAACTCCTGCGGCAACGGGAGCGGATTTCTGTGGAAGAGCTGGCGCGCATCACTGCCACGTCCCAGGAAACCATCCGCCGCGACCTCAGCGACCTGGCGGAAAGCGGCCTGGTCACCAAGTTCCACGGTGGCGCGGCCCTGCCCCCTACCGGCGAGCACGAAAACACCTTCCAGACCCGCATGAACGAACACGCCCAGGAGAAGCGCGCCATCGGCCGCTACGCCGCCGGCCTGTTCTGCGCGGGCGACAGCATCTTCATCGATACCGGCACCACCACCCTGTTCTTCGCTCGGGAACTGGCGCAGCACACCCGCCTGACGGTGATCACCAACTCCCTGCCGATTGCCGGCTGCATTGGCGAGTCGGGCAATCGGGTGTTCATGATCGGTGGTGAATATCGCCCCGACTCGACACAGAACGTCGGCACCCTGGCCCTGGAACAGATCACCCGTTTCAACGCCGAGCACGCGGTGATCACCATTGGCGCGCTGAATGAAGACGGCGCCATGGACTTCTCCATCGAAGAAGCCGAAGTGGCCCGCGCGATGATTGCCCAGGCCCGCCAGCTGACGGTGATCGCCGATTCCTCGAAGCTGGAACGCCGCGGCCTGTTCAAGGTGTTCCCGCTGGAGCGCATAGACCGCCTGGTGATCGACCGCCAGCCCGGCCCGGAGCTGCTGGCGGCCCTGGAGAAAGCGGGCGTGGAGGTGCATCTGGTGCCACAGCCCTGAACCAGGGCCGTTGCCACAGGTGATGGCCACCACCAAAAACCACAACCAAATGACCGATATATGACCGAATAGAAAATAAAAACAACAATCATGGCCCGCATTATGCTTTGATTCCTGCACAGATCCTTGGGTGTTACCGCAGGAAACAGGCATTTATATGACCGAACTTTATCCGAACAATGTGACTTTCGATGTGGCCATCGTCGGTGGCGGGGTCGTCGGTTGCGCCATGGCCCGGCGCTTCGCCCTCGAAGGCGCACGGGTGGTGCTGCTGGAAAAGGGCAGCGACATTCTCTCCGGCGCCAGCAAGGCCAACAGCGCCATCCTGCACACCGGCTTCGACGCCCCCAGTGGCAGCCTGGAACTGCAGTGCATGCAGGCCGGCTACCAGGAATACCTGGAAATCCACTCGGCCATGAACCTGCCACTGCTCAAGAGTGGCGCGCTGGTAGTGGCCTGGAACGCCGAGGACCAGGCCAGGCTGCCGGGGATCCTCGCCCAGGCCCAGGCCAATGGGGTAGACAACGTACGCCTGCTGGAACGCAGCGAGATCCTCGCCCTGGAGCCGCACCTGGCCAATCACGCCGTGGGCGCGGTACTGGTCCCCGACGAGCACCTGATCGACCCCTGGTCCGCCCCCCTGGGTTACCTGCAGCAGGCCATGGCCCATGGCGCCCGCGTACAGTTGCAATGCGAGGTGCAGCAAGGCCAGTTCGATGGCGACGCCTGGACCCTGCACACCAACCGGGGCACCCTGCGCAGCGCCCAGGTGATCAACTGCGCCGGGCTGTTCGGCGACACCCTGGAACACAACCTGCTGGGCCACAGCGAATTTCGCATCATGCCGCGCAAGGGCCAGTTCGTGGTCTTCGACAAGGCCGCGGCCACACTGCTGGAGCGCATCGTCCTGCCGGTACCCAACGAGCGCACCAAGGGCATAGTCCTGACCCGCACGGTGTACGGCAACCTGCTGGTGGGCCCCACCGCCGAAGAGCAGGAGGACCGCGTGCATGCGGGGCTCGACGGCCCGACCCTGCAAAGCCTGATCGATGCCGCCGTGGAGCGGATTCCCGCCCTCGCCGGGATGCCGGTCACCGCCACCTACGCCGGGCTGCGCCCCGCCAGCGAAAAGAAGGAGTACCGGATCCAGGCCGACCACGCCCGGCACTGGATCACCGTCGGCGGCATCCGCTCCACCGGGCTCACCGCCGCCCTGGGTATTGCCCGGCATGTCTACGGCCTGTACAGCCAGCGCCGCCAGCACCAGCCGGTGCGCGAACCGGTCTGGCCACAGATGCCCAATCTGGCGGAGCACTTGCCCCGCGACTGGCAGCGCCCCGGCTATGGCGAAATCGTCTGCCATTGCGAACTGGTGACCCGGCGCGAAATAGAAAGCGCCCTGCACAGCCCCCTGCCACCTGGCGACCTGGGCGGGCTCAAGCGCCGCACCCGCGCCTGCATGGGCCGCTGCCAGGGTTTCTATTGCTCGGCCCAGGTCGCCGAACTCAGCGCCAGCCAACTGGCCGTCCCTCTTGCCACAGGTCGTTGCCATGAACAGCACTGAACTTCTTCAGGCCGAAGCGGCCATTATCGGCAGCGGCCCGGCGGGCCTGGCCGCGGCCATCGAACTGCGGCGCCAGGGTATCGGCCCGGTGATTGTCATCGAACGTGAAAGCGAAGCCGGCGGCATTCCCCGGCACTGTGCCCACCCGCCCTTCGGCATGCGCGAGTACCAGCGCCTTCTCAGCGGCCCGGCCTATGCCCGGCGCAATGTCGAAGCCGCGCTGAAAGCCGGCGTGATCCTGCTGCTGCGACACACGGTGGTCAGCCTGGAACCCGGCGGCCTGTTGCGCCTGGCCACTCCAGACGGGCCACGGCAGATCCAGGCACAGAAGGTGCTGATCGCCACCGGCGCCCGGGAAACCCCGCGCTCGGCACGCCTGCTGTCCGGCGACCGCCCGGTGGGGGTGATCAACACCGGGGCCTTGCAGAACTTCCTCTATGTGCAGCACCTCAAGCCTTTCGAGCGGCCCCTGATCATCGGCACCGAACTGGTCAGCCTGTCTGCCGTACTCAGTTGCCGACGCGCCGGTATCCGTCCGGTGGCGGTGCTGGAAGCCAATAAACGAGCCACCACCCGCTGGCCGCTGTCGGTGTTCCCAAGGTTGCTGGGCATCCCCATGCACTTTGGCGCCGAGCTGCTGGCGATCAATGGGTGTGGCCGGGTGGAGTCGGCCCGGGTGCGCCTGGCCGATGGCCAGGTTCGCGACATTTCCTGCGACGGCGTGCTGCTCACCGGCCAGTTCACCCCGGAGTCGAGCCTGGTGCGCCTGAGCCACCTGCAACTGGACAATGGCAGCGGGGGGCCGAAGATCGACCAGTACGGCCGCTGTTCGGACCCGGCCTACTTTGCCGCCGGCAACCTGCTGCGGCCAATCGAGACGGCCGGCTGGTCCTACCGCGAAGGGCGGCGCATCGGCAGCCTGATGGCCCTGGCCCTGAGCGGCCAGCTACCCGATGCCAATGACGCCCTGACCCTGAAGTACGCCGCCCCGATCAAGCTCGGCGTGCCGGGCCGCCTGGTGCGCGGCGAGCTGGCGGGCCTGGCGCACATCCAGTTGCGGGTCAGCCAGGCGGTCAGTGGCACCCTGCGGGTCCGCGCCCTGGGCCTGGAGCTCTGGAGCCGACCGGTCTCGGCACTGCCGGAACGGCGCCTGCTGATCCCCATCAAGGACCTGCACCTGCCGGAACATTTCGACCAACTGGACATCTGCATCGACCAGGCCGTCCCACAACAAGAGAAATGACCATGCGAATAGCCGCACTTGACCAGGGCACCACCAGCACCCGCGTACTGGTCGTGGACATGCAAGGCCGTGCCGATATCCAACTGGCGCTGCGCCACCAGCAGCATCACCCGCGCCCGGGCTGGGTCGAACACGACCCGCTGGAGCTGCTGGCCAACCTGCAACGCTGCCTGGAAGCCACCGGCCGGGTCGACGCCATCGGCCTGGCCAACCAGGGTGAAAGTTGCCTGGCCTGGGACGCCGTCAGTGGCGCGCCGCTGTCGCCGGTGATCGTCTGGCAGGACAACCGCAGCGCGGCGCGCATCGAAGAACTGCGCGCCAGCGGCGCCGAAGCCCTGACCCTGAAGCGGGCCGGGCTGCCCCTGGATGCCTACTTCTCCGCCAGCAAGCTGGCCTGGATCGTCGACAACCTGCCGGCGGCACAGGCCGCCCTGAGTGCCGGCCGCCTGCGCCTAGGCACCACCGATGCCTACTTTCTCGATCGCCTGACCGGGGTCTACGCCACAGACATCACCACCGCCTCGCGCACCTCGCTGATGAATCTCGCCACCGGCCAGTGGGACCCGCAGTTGTGCCAGCTGTTCGGCGTGCCCCTGCAGGCCCTGCCGGAAATCCGCGCCACGGTCGGCGACTTCGGACGCATCGGCCAGACCCCCATCAGCGCCTCGGTGGTCGACCAGCAAGCCTCGCTGTACGGTCACGGCTGCCGGGAGCCGGGGGACGCCAAGATCACCTTCGGCACCGGCGCCTTCGCCCTGACAGTCACAGGCGAACAGATCATTCGCGCCCCGGAGAAAGGCCTGCTGGCCACCGTCGCCTGGCAGGCCGACGGCAAACCGGTGTATGCCATGGACGGTGGCGTGTACGACGCCAGCGCCGCAGTGGAATGGGCCGGGCGCCTGGGCCTGTTCAGCGATTTCTCGGAACTGGCAGCCTTCGATCAGCCACCGGCGATTTCCCGCGAGCTGGCGTTTGTCCCGGCCTTGTCCGGGCTTGCCTGCCCGCACTGGGACCGCAGTGCCGGGGCGGTATGGATCGGCATGAACGCCGCCACCACTCGCCAGGACCTGTGCCAGGCGGTACTGGAAGGCGTGGCCCTGCGCAGCGCCGAAGTGATCACGGCGATGGACGATCACCTCAACGTCACCGACCAGTTGTCGATTGACGGCGGCCTGGCCCGCAGCCCGTATTTCGCCCAGTTCCTGGCCGATATCCTGCAACGCACCATCGTCACCCAGCGCTTCGACGAACTCACCGCCCTGGGCTGCGCCGCCCTTGCCGCCCGCGGCCTGGGGCTGGAGTTGCCAGAGCTGGACAACACCCGCACCGACTACCGGCCGCGTATCGACCGGGCCACGGCAGACGCCTGGCGCTGCACCTTCAGCGCCGCGGTCAAGCGCTCCCAGGGCTGGTCCCAGCCGCACTGAAACAGCCCGCCGGCCATGGATGGCCGGCCCTTTCCTGCCGCACCTCGGGACCCTTGCCCATCCGCCGCGCCTATTGGACACTGACGCGCCTGCCCGCGGCCAAGCGGCGGGCACATCAAGCGGTTGCTGGCGACTCAGACACACGGGACCACTGACTGCTGCGCGGGCACACGACCTGCCTGGCTGTGCTCATTAATGGATTAGCCAGGGTCTGTTACCGCTTGGTGACAAGCCCTTAGTCGAGGATTTATGAAAGACGCAACGATTGCGCTGCACCATGGATTCAAGTCGGACCCGACCACCAAGGCCGTGGCCGTGCCCATCTACCAGAACGTCGCCTTCGAGTTCGACAACGCCCAGCACGGCGCTGACCTGTTCAACCTCGATGTGCCCGGCAACATCTACACCCGCATCATGAACCCCACCAACGATGTGCTGGAACAGCGCATGGCCGCCCTGGAAGGCGGGATCGCCGGGCTGGCGGTGGCCGCCGGCAGTGCCGCCATCCACTACGCGATCCAGACCCTGACCCAGGCTGGGGACAATATCGTCTCCACGCCCCAGCTGTACGGCGGCACCTACACCCTGTTCGCCCACCTGCTGCCCAGCTTCGGGGTCGAAGTACGCTTCGCCCGGGACGACTCGGCCGAGGCCATTGCCGAGCTGATCGACGACAAGACCAAGCTGGTGTACTGCGAGAGCATCGGCAACCCCGCGGGCAACATCGTCGATATCGAGGGCCTGGCCCAGGCCGCCCACGCCCGTAACGTGCCACTGATGGTGGACAACACCGTGGCCACGCCGATCCTGTGCAAGCCGATCCAGTTCGGCGCCGACATCGTGGTGCACTCGGTGACCAAGTACGTCGGCGGCCACGGCAACTCCCTGGGCGGGGTGATCGTCGACAGCGGCAACTTCCCCTGGGCCGACCACCCGCAGAAGTTCGCCAGCCTCAACACCCCGGAGCCGGCCTACCACGGCGTGGTCTACACCGAGAAGTTCGGCCCCGCCGCCTTTATCGCCCGGGCCCGCACCGTGCCGCTGCGCAACACCGGCGCAGCATTGGCGCCGATGAACGCCTTCCTGTTGCTGCAAGGCCTGGAAACCCTGGCCCTGCGCATGGAGCGCCACACCGACAACGCCCTCAAGGTGGCGCAGTTCCTCAAGGCCCACCCGCTGGTGGCCTGGGTCAGCTACGCCGGCCTGCCCGACCACCCGCACCATGAACTGGCGCGCAAATACATGCAGGGCAAGCCGTCGGCGATCCTCTCCTTCGGCCTCAAGGGCGGCTATGCCGCAGGCGTGCGCTTCTACGATGCGCTGCAGATCTTCAAGCGCCTGGTGAACATCGGCGACGCCAAGTCCCTGGCTTGCCACCCGGCATCCACCACCCACCGGCAGATGAACGAAGAAGAGCAGGCCAAGGCCGGGGTCAAGCCGGAGATGATCCGTCTCTCGGTAGGCATCGAGGCCATCGAAGACCTGCTCGAAGACCTGGACCAGGCACTGCAACAAGCCTGATCCCCGGCCCTGGCGTTCTGCGCCAGGGCCATTGCCTAGCGCGTTGGCACCCACGCCTCTCCCCTCTCCAGCCCCCAGGACCCTTGATCACCCGCAAAGGAACCCGACATGATTGTGCGTTACGTCAAGATCACCATGACCCTGGCAGTGGCGGCTTTCGCCCTGCTGGTGGCCTACAACAACATCAGCGACTACGGTTCCAACTTCGCCTTTGTCCAGCACGTGCTGAGCATGGACAGCGTCTTCCCCGGCAACAGCGCCACCGACCGCGCCCTGACCTTGCCGCTGCTGTGGAATGCCGGTTACTGGCTGATCATCGCCGGCGAAGCCCTGACCGGCGCGCTGCTGGTGTTTGGCGCCCTGCACCTGTGGCTGGCCCGGCACGGTGTCGCCAGCGACTTCAACCGCGCCAAGCGCTGGGCCATTGCCGGCTTCTGCCTGGGCTTCTGCGTCTGGTTCTTCGGTTTCATGGTGGTCGGCGGCGAGTGGTTCATGATGTGGCAGTCCAAGGCCTGGAACGGCCAGGACGCGGCGTTCAAGTTCTACATGGCGATCCTGGGCGTACTGATATTCCTCAACCAGCCCGACACCGAGCTGCACTGACCCTGTAACCGCAGCCGAGCCATGGCGAGGCTGCGCAAAGGCCCGCAGGGCCTTGCGGTCCCTCCGAGCGCCCCTCGTTAGCAGCCTGCGGCAGCGGCTACGGGACGCAAAAAAAACGGCCCGCTGCGGTGACGCAGCGGGCCGTTCTTCAGCGCCCCGGGGAATCAGGGCAGGATTTACGCACTCAGTGGTTGAGCTTGAAATCCTTCTCGGCCGCTTCGAAGCGCTGGACCATGCCGGCGCTCGGCGTGCCCATCTTGCTCACCAGCAGGATTGCCAGGCTGGCGAAGATGAAGCCCGGGATGATTTCGTACAGGCCCAGCAGAGCGAAATGCTTCCACAGGATCACGGTGACGGCACCGACGATGATGCCGGCCAGCGCGCCGTCACGGGTCATGCCTTTCCAGATCACCGAAATCAGTACCACGGGGCCGAAGGCCGCGCCGAACCCGGCCCAGGCATAGCTCACCAGGCCCAGCACGCGGTTTTCCGGGTTGGCGGCCATGGCAATGGCGATCAGCGCCACCACCAGCACCATGGCGCGGCCGACCCACACCAGTTCCAGCTGGGAAGCGTGCTTGCGCAGGAAGGCTTTGTAGAAGTCTTCGGTCAGGGCACTGGAGCACACCAGCAGCTGGCAGCTCAGGGTACTCATGACTGCCGCCAGGATGGCCGACAGCAGCACACCCGCGATCCACGGGTTGAACAGCAGCTTGGCCAGTTCGATGAACACCCGCTCAGGGTTTTCGGTCACAGGGCCGGCCACCTCAGGGTGCGCCGAGAAATAGGCGATACCGAAGAAGCCCACCGCCACGGTGCCGCCCAGGCACAGGATCATCCAGGTCATGGAGATGCGACGGGCCTTGGCAATCGACTTCACCGAATCGGCGGCCATGAAGCGCGCCAGGATATGCGGCTGGCCGAAGTAGCCCAGGCCCCAGCCCATCAGCGAGATGACGCCGATGAAGGTGGTGTTCTTGAGCATGTCGAAATTGGTCGGGTCCTTGGCTTCGATGGCCAGGAAGGTGGTGTCCACACCACCGGTCGCCAGCAGCACGATGATCGGCGTCAGGATCAGAGCGAAGATCATCAGCGTGGCCTGGACGGTATCGGTCCAGCTCACTGCCAGGAAACCACCCACGAAGGTGTAGGCAATGGTTGCCGCCGCACCGGCCCACAGCGCTGTCTCGTAGGGCATGCCGAAAGTGCTTTCGAACAGGCGGGCACCGGCGACGATGCCGGAGGCGCAGTAGATGGTGAAGAACACCAGGATCACCACCGCAGAGATGATCCGCAGCAGGCCGCTCTTGTCTTCAAAGCGGCTGGAGAAGTAGTCCGGCAGGGTCAGCGCGTCACCGTTGTGTTCGGTCTGCACCCGCAGGCGGCCGGCCACGAACAGCCAGTTGAGGTAGGCACCGACGATCAGGCCGATGGCGATCCAGCTTTCCGAAAGACCGGACATGTAGATGGCGCCCGGCAGGCCCATCAGCAGCCAGCCACTCATGTCGGAAGCACCGGCGGAAAGCGCGGTGACCACGCTGCCGAGGCTGCGGCCGCCAAGAATGTAGTCGGAAAGGTTGTTGGTGGAGCGATAGGCCATGAAGCCGATCAGCACCATTGCCGCGATGTAGATCACGAAGGTGATCAAGGTTGGATTGCTTGCACTCATTGAGTTACGCCCTGGCTTTGTTTTTATGGTGCGGCGGCCACTGCCACCCGCCGCCAAACGATGACGCTTGGGAGACGATCAGGCGGGCCGCGCATTTATGACTGATGTTTCCCCAGGAAAGCCATCAGCCGATGAACCAGTCCTGCAGGACGGTTGCACCTTGGCCGCGAATCCTATGCAACAAGACGAACAAGGTGCAACCAATTTGCGCCGAATCAGTTGCACCTTGTCCAAAAACTGGTCGTTGACGACGCTTTTGCTCCTTTTTGGAGCAAAAAATGGCGTTTTCAGAAGTAAAGGCACCAGTAGGAGGCAAGCCACTCCGTGCAGGAATTTTATTCCTGACAAGCTGCTTCTTTTTCCAGCTAAAAATGGGTTGCACCCGGTTGCACCTATTGCAGTGCGCGGATAATCTTGCCGCCAGCTGATGCCACACGTGCGTGGCAAACATGAGGATAAAAATATGGCTACCACCACCCTCGGGGTCAAACTCGACGACCCTACCCGCGAGCGCCTCAAGGCCGCCGCGGCCTCGATCGATCGTACGCCGCACTGGCTGATCAAGCAGGCGATTTTCAATTACCTGGAAAAACTCGAGGGTGGTGCAACCCTGACCGAGCTGAGCAGTGCCACCGCCAAAGACGGCGAGGATGCCGGCGAGGTACAGACCGATCACGCTCACCAATGCTTCCTGGAGTTCGCCGAAAGCATTCTCCCGCAGTCGGTGCTGCGCGCCTCGATCACCGCCGCCTACCGCCGCCCGGAACCGGAAGTGGTGCCGATGCTGCTGGAGCAGGCTCGCCTGCCGGCCGCCACCGCCGAAGCGGCCAACAAGCTGGCCGCCTCGATCGCCGAGAAGCTGCGTAACCAGAAGAGCGCCGGCGGCCGTGCCGGTATCGTCCAGGGCCTGCTGCAGGAATTCTCCCTGTCGTCCCAGGAAGGCGTGGCGCTGATGTGCCTGGCCGAGGCTCTGCTGCGCATCCCCGACAAGGGCACCCGTGACGCGCTGATCCGCGACAAGATCAGCACCGGCAACTGGCAGCCGCACCTGGGCAACAGCCCATCGCTGTTCGTCAACGCCGCCACCTGGGGCCTGCTGCTCACCGGCAAGCTGGTGTCGACCCACAACGAGGCCGGCCTGACCTCCTCCCTGAGCCGCATCATCGGCAAGAGCGGCGAGCCGATGATCCGCAAGGGCGTGGACATGGCCATGCGCTTGATGGGCGAACAGTTCGTCACCGGCGAAACCATCGCCGAAGCCCTGGCCAACGCCAGCAAGTTCGAAGCCAAGGGCTTCCGCTATTCCTACGACATGCTCGGCGAAGCCGCACTGACCGAGCACGACGCACAGAAGTACCTCGCGTCCTACGAGCAGGCCATCCACTCCATCGGCAAGGCCTCCCACGGTCGCGGCATCTATGAAGGCCCGGGCATCTCCATCAAGCTCTCGGCCCTGCACCCGCGCTACAGCCGCGCCCAGTACGAGCGCGTGATGGAAGAGCTGTACCCGCGCCTGCTGTCCCTGACCCTGCTGGCCAAGCAGTACGACATCGGCCTGAACATCGACGCCGAGGAAGCCGACCGCCTGGAGCTGTCCCTGGACCTGCTGGAGCGCCTGTGCTTCGAGCCGCAACTGACCGGCTGGAACGGTATCGGCTTCGTGATCCAGGCCTACCAGAAGCGCTGCCCGTACGTGATCGACTATGTCATCGATCTGGCCCGTCGCAGCCGTCACCGCCTGATGATCCGCCTGGTGAAAGGCGCCTACTGGGACAGCGAGATCAAGCGCGCCCAGGTCGAAGGCCTGGAAGGCTATCCGGTCTACACCCGCAAGGTGTACACCGACGTTTCCTACATCGCCTGCGCACGCAAGCTGCTGTCGGTGCCGGAAGTCATCTACCCGCAGTTCGCCACCCACAACGCCCACACCCTGTCGGCGATCTACCACATTGCCGGTCAGAACTATTACCCCGGCCAGTACGAGTTCCAGTGCCTGCACGGCATGGGCGAACCGCTGTACGAGCAAGTGGTGGGCAAGGTTGCCGAGGGCAAGCTGAACCGTCCATGCCGCGTCTATGCACCGGTGGGCACCCACGAAACCCTGCTGGCCTACCTGGTACGCCGGCTGCTGGAAAACGGCGCCAACACCTCGTTCGTCAACCGTATAGCCGACCAGTCGATCTCGATCCAGGAACTGGTGGCCGATCCGGTGACCCAGATCGAACAGATGGCCACCCTGGAAGGCGGCTTCGGCCTGCCGCACCCGCGCATTCCGCTGCCGCGTGACCTGTATGGCGCCGAGCGGGCCAACTCCGCCGGCATCGACATGGCCAACGAACACCGCCTGGCGTCGCTGTCCTGCGCCCTGCTGGCCACCGCCCACAACAACTGGAAAGCCGCACCGATGCTCGGTTGCGCCGCCAGCAGCGAAACCCCGGCGCCGGTACTCAACCCGTCGGACCATCGCGATGTGGTGGGCCACGTCCAGGAAGCCACGGTGGAAGACGTCGACAACGCCATCCAGTGCGCCCTCAACGCCGCACCGATCTGGCAGGCCACTCCGCCGGCCGAACGCGCTGCAATCCTGGAACGCGCCGCCGACCTGATGGAAGGCGAGATCCAGCCGCTGATGGGCCTGCTGGCCCGCGAAGCCGGCAAGACCTTCGCCAACGCCATCGCCGAAGTGCGTGAAGCCGTGGACTTCCTGCGCTACTACGCGGTGCAGGCCCGCAACGACTTCAGCAACGACGCCCACCGTCCGCTGGGCCCGGTGGTGTGCATCAGCCCATGGAACTTCCCGCTGGCAATCTTCAGTGGCCAGGTCGCCGCAGCCTTGGCTGCCGGCAACCCGGTCCTGGCCAAACCGGCCGAACAGACTCCGCTGGTAGCCGCCCAGGCCGTGCGCCTGCTGCTCGAAGCCGGGATTCCCGAAGGCGTGCTGCAACTGCTGCCGGGCCAGGGCGAAAGCGTCGGTGCCCGCCTGGTGGGTGACGAGCGCGTCAAGGGCGTGATGTTCACCGGCTCCACTGAAGTTGCGCGCCTGCTGCAACGCAACATCGCCGGGCGCCTGGACAACCAGGGCCGGCCGATCCCGCTGATCGCCGAAACCGGCGGCCAGAACGCGATGATCGTCGACTCCTCGGCCCTGACCGAACAGGTGGTCATCGACGTGGTGTCCTCGGCCTTCGACAGTGCCGGCCAGCGTTGCTCG
>NZ_VYKE01000548.1:0-442 GCF_032424515.1 Pseudomonas sp. JV245A | reverse complement strand
CCTGGACAAGAACCTGGAAGGCGACTGCACCGTGGAATACAGCGTCAACCCCCAGGGGCGGGTGGAGAACCCCAAGGTCATCGACGGTTGCCACCCCCTGTTCATGCGCCCGTCCCTGGCAGCGGTGGCGACCTTCCGTTATCAGCCGCGGCTGATCGACGGCCAGGCGGTAACGGTGCCGGCGGTGCGCAACACCTTCCACTACCGGATCAAGTAAGGCGCGGGGCAGGCATGGGCCCGTTGCCATGCAGGCAGCCTCTGGCTGACCGTGCGCGCCCTGGCTGGCCGAGCCTGTCCCCTTGGCTGGCCGCCAATGCCCTCAACCCCGGGGCGCGGGTGTCTTAGTGTGGCCGGGTGTGGTCCGCCGCTGTCGCCGGGGCGGGCCCCTTGCCCTGGCCGCACTGAGGACCGCCGATGCCCACTGTCACCCCCGCCTGTTTGC
>NZ_VYKE01000547.1:0-444 GCF_032424515.1 Pseudomonas sp. JV245A | reverse complement strand
TCGGGCCTGGACAGCTACCTGGCCGAGGTCGATGCCACGTCCTGGAACCACATCGTCGAGCAGTCCGGCCTGAGCCTGGCCGACATCGAGCTGGCCGCGCGCATGTACCGCAAGGCCAAGCGCGCGATCATGTGCTGGGCCATGGGCCTGACCCAGCACACCCACTCGGTGCCAACCATCCAGGAAGTGATCAACGTGCTGTTGCTGCGGGGCAATATCGGCCGTCCCGGCGCCGGCCTGTCGCCGGTGCGCGGCCATAGCAACGTGCAGGGCGATCGCACCATGGGCATCAACGAACTGGCGCCCACCGAGCTGCTGGATGCCCTTGAGGCGCGCTTCGGCTTCAAGCCGCCCCGAGAGCACGGGCACAACACGGTGATGGCGATCTCGGCCATGGAACAGGGCCGGGCCAAGGTGTTCATCGGCCTGGGGGGCAACTTTGCC
>NZ_VYKE01000546.1:0-444 GCF_032424515.1 Pseudomonas sp. JV245A | reverse complement strand
CAGGGCTTCGAGGCCCTGGCGGCGGACCTGCATGCCACCGCCTGGGCAGACATCGAGCAGGCCAGCGGCCTGCACCAGGCGGACCTGGAAATGGTCGCCGCGGCCTATGCCAAGTCCAACGCCACCATCGTCACCTACGGCATGGGCATCACCCAGCACAACGAAGGCACGGCCAATGTCCGGCTGATCTGCGACCTGCTGATGCTGCGGGGCAACCTGGGCAAGCCGGGGGCGGGGATCTGCCCGTTGCGCGGCCACTCCAACGTGCAGGGCAACCGCACCGTGGGCATTACCGAGAAGCCTTCCCCGGCCTTTCTCGACAAGCTGCAGCAGACCTTCGGCTTCACCCCGCCGGCGCATCACGGTCACGATGCGGTGCAAGCCATGCAGGCGATGATCGCCGGCAGCGCCAAGGCCCTGCTGTGCCTGGGGGGCAACTTTGCC
>NZ_VYKE01000545.1:0-445 GCF_032424515.1 Pseudomonas sp. JV245A | reverse complement strand
TACCGCCTCCGTGACTGCACCAGTGACCGGTTCTCCAATGGTCGTCACTCTGTCCAACGGTCAGACCATCACCATCCCGGTGGGTGAGTCTTCTGCCAGCGTAAACTTCACCGCGCCAAACGATGCCCTCGCTGGCGGCAGCTCCCTGAGCACCACCATTACCAAGGCCGACGGCGGCAACTACGAAAAACTGGAAGTCAGCGACAAGCCTGCCGAGACCTCGGTCACCGATACCCCGGACACCACCACTCTGAGCCTGAGTGCGACCGAGTCCGTGGCCGAAGGCGGCTCCATCGTCTACACCGCAACCCTGACCAACGCCGCTGGCACTCCGGTCACCGTGACCTTGAGTAACGGTGCCGTGATCACTATTGCTGCCGGTGCCACTTCGGGCACGGCAACCGTGGCCGCACCTGCCGATGACGTTTATAAGGACGCGGGCAAG
>NZ_VYKE01000544.1:0-450 GCF_032424515.1 Pseudomonas sp. JV245A | reverse complement strand
AGGCCGCCGGGGTCTGTTCCAGCACCCGCACCACCCGGCCGCCGGCGCGGCGCGCGGTGGCGGCGCTGGCCAGCAATAAGGGGCCGCTGCCGGCGATCACCAGGGTCTTTCCTGCCACCGCCAGGCCGTTCTTGAGCAGCGCTTGCAGGCCGCCGGCCCCGGTCACCCCGGGCAGGGTCCAGCCGGGGAAGGGCAGCAGCAGTTCTTGGGCGCCACAGCACAGGATCAGTTGTTCGAATTCCACGTGCCAGGCCTGCCGGGCATCTTCGAGCAACAGGCTGTGAGTACCCAGGGTCGAGATGATGCGGGTGGCGCTGAGGTAGCGCACCGCCGGGTGCTGCAGCACCTTGAAGTGTTCGGCCTGGGCGGCGCTGGGCGGATGCTGGGGGCCGTGGCGCCAGATCTGGCCGCCGGGGCGCGGGTTGTCATCGACGATCAGGATCGAGCTGG
>NZ_VYKE01000543.1:0-456 GCF_032424515.1 Pseudomonas sp. JV245A | reverse complement strand
CGCCGATCAGCAGCACCATGGCCATCAGTTCCGAATAGGCCAGGCGGTCCCGGGTGTCGAGGATGAAGTAGCCCAGGCCGGCGCTGACCCCAAGCATTTCGCAGGGCACCAGGACGATCCACAAGATGCCGATGGACAGCCGTACCCCGGTCAGCACATGCCCCAGCACCCCGGGCAGGATCACCTTGCGCAGGGTCTCCCAGCGGGTGGCGCTGAGGCTGCGGCTCAGTTGCAGCCAGCGCGGGTCCAGCTGGCGCACGCCGGCCGCGGTGTTGAGCAGGATCGGCCACAGCGCGGCGAACGCCAGGAGGAAGTAGATCGGCTGGTCCCCTACCCCCATCAGCATCACCACCACCGGCATCCAGGACAGCGGCGAGATCATCCGCAGAAACTGGAACGCCGGGGTGGTGGCTGCCTCCAGGTGCCGGTAGCTGCCCACCAGCAGGCCCAGGGGCA
>NZ_VYKE01000542.1:0-457 GCF_032424515.1 Pseudomonas sp. JV245A | reverse complement strand
GCGCGCCGCCGAGGCGAAAATAAAGGTCCTCGCGAAAGCTGCCCTCGGCCACCAGCGCTTCCAGGTCTCGGTGGGTGGCGCAGATCACCTGGATATCCACCGCCTTGCGTTGCGCGGCCCCCAGGGGCGCCACTTCACCCTCGGCCAGCACCCGCAGCAGGCGGGTCTGCAAGGCCAGGGGCATGTCGCCGATCTCATCGAGGAACAGGGTGCCGCCATCGGCCTGTTGCAGCAGGCCCTGCATGCCCTTGTTCGAAGCGCCGGTAAAGGCCCCGGCAACGTAGCCGAACAGTTCGCTTTCGATCAGGTTCTCGGGAATCGCCGCGCAGTTCACCGCGACAAAGGGCCGGTCCCGACGCTGGCTGGCCTGGTGCAGCTGGCGGGCGAAGACTTCCTTGCCGGAACCGGTCTCGCCCTGGATCAGCACCGGCAGGTGGCGGTCCTTGACCCGCACCGC
>NZ_VYKE01000541.1:0-459 GCF_032424515.1 Pseudomonas sp. JV245A | reverse complement strand
GGCACCGGGCCTGGATCGAAGGCTTGCTGGGTGAATACTACGACCCGATGTACGCCTTCCAGCGCGAGAGCAAGGGCGCGCGGATCGAGTTCAGCGGCGAGCACGGCGCCGTGCTCGATTACCTGCGCCAGCGCTCACCGCGCTGATTCGTTCGCCGGCAAGCCGGCTCCTGCAGGGCCGCTCCCACCGACCGTAGGAGCTGGCTTGCCAGCGAAGGGGCCCGCGAGATCGCCTTCGCCGGCAAGCCGGCTCCTACATGGGCAGCTCCCCACCGACCGTAGGAGCTGGCTTGCCAGCGAAAGGGCCCTCCAGCCCTACAACAACACCGCACCAATCAACCCGCAGACAATCCCCACCAGCATGGTCAGCACGGCCACGGTCACCAGTACCCGGGCATCGAAATCCTTGCGCAGCATCAGCAGCGACGGCAGGCTGATGCTCGGCAGGGTCATCAGCAGG
>NZ_VYKE01000540.1:0-462 GCF_032424515.1 Pseudomonas sp. JV245A | reverse complement strand
CAGGTCGCTCAGTTGCGAGCCGGCGTGGCGCATGGCCTCGGCAATGGCCTGCAGGCGCTGCTCCGGGGTCTTGTGTGCCAGACGCCGCAGGCAGGCCAGGGCCGGGGCGCACTGGGCATCCTCGCTCAAGGCCAGCAGCGAACCCTGGGGCACGCGCCCCGGAGTCTGCGCCAGCACCCGGGCGATGGTGCGTTCCATGGCCTGTTCATCCTCGGGGTAACCCAGGGCCAGCGGATCGGCCTGCATCACCCGGGCGAACACGTACTCGGCCAAGAGGTCGTCCTCGATCATGAACGGCACCCGGTAGCTGCTGATCACGCTCAGTTGCAGCACCTCGATGGAGCGCGCCGCCAGGCACGCCGCCAGCTCGGTGGCCAGCAGCCCGCCCAGGCAGTAGCCGACGATGCTCACCTGGCGCCGGCCTTCGGCCTGCAGAGTGTCGGCATAACGCTCGGCCAACTG